>JBIILL010000012.1:0-17261 GCA_044232665.1 Candidatus Planktophila sp.
AGCAAGGGTAGGTCCGCTCTGGCGGGTGTGCGAGGGGTCCTATTAAATTGGGCAAGGCGACGAACAGTAGAGGAGCACGGCGATGTCATTAGCTTTGTATCGTAAATATCGTCCCTCTGTTTTTGCAGATGTCATCGGACAAGAACATGTAACTGTTCCACTTTCAAATGCGTTGGAATCAGGGCGCACACACCACGCATATTTATTTAGTGGACCACGTGGTTGCGGAAAGACTTCTAGCGCACGAATCATGGCGCGCTCGCTTAACTGTGAAAAGGGTCCAACACCAAATCCATGCGGTGAGTGTCAATCATGTAGAGATCTAGTTGCAAATGGTCCAGGTTCATTAGATGTTATTGAACTAGATGCTGCTACCCACGGTTTAGTAGATGATGCCCGCGATCTTCGCGACAAAGCATTCTTTGCACCAGTACAAAGTCGTTACAAGATTTATATTATCGATGAGGCACATCAGCTTGGACCAGGTGCTGCTAACGCACTTCTTAAAGTTGTTGAAGAGCCACCAGCACATGTAATTTTCATCTTTGCTACAACCGAACCGGATAAGTTGATTGCAACTATTCGTTCTCGTACACACCACTATCCATTCCGTTTGGTTCCACCAGGAACACTTGCTGCACATCTTGAAAAGGTTTGTAACGCTGAAGGCGTAAAGGTTGATAAGGGTGTTATTCCACTTGTAGTTCGCGCTTCTGGCGGCTCTGTGCGTGATGCACTCTCTGTCTTGGGTCAGCTATTAGCTGGTGCTGGCAAAGATGGCGTTAGCTATGAGATTGCAATCCAACTGCTTGGGTTCACAGATGGTGCGCTACTAGATGATGCAATCGATGCGATTGCCGCCCATGATGGCGCAACGCTGTTTAAAACTATTGATCGAGTAATCGAGTCAGGACATGACCCACGCAGGTTTACTAGCGATATGTTGGAACGTATTAGAGACTTAATGATTGTTGATGCACTAAAGGATTCAACAGGTAATTCAATCTTGCGCGATATGCCAGATGATCAGATGGAACGCATGCGCAATCAGGCAAACAGAATTGGAACTGCAAACCTTTCACGAGCAGCAGACATTGCAGCAGAGGGCCTAACTCAAATGCGTGGCGCTACGGCACCTCGCTTGATCCTTGAGCTCATCTGCGGGCGCATTTTGTTGCCTATTGGCGATAACACTGAAGCAGGAATGCTCTCTCGTATTGAACGGTTAGAGCGCGCAGAAAACATCGCACCACTTACAACTGCAGCACCACAAGTTAAAGCACCCGCTGCTGCTCCTAAAGCACAGGAAGAAAAGCCTGCTGTGAAAGAGAAAGAAGTAGCCCCTGTTGCTGCACCAGTAGTTGCACCAAAGGCGAATGTTCCAGGCAACTTTGATATTGCAGCACTACGCAGAGCATGGCCAGATGTGATTGAAGATGTGAAGAAGCGTCGCAGACTGACTTGGTCACTCTTGAGTGCATCTGCGCAGGTTCTAAGTGTTGATGAGGATGCGATCACTATTGGCATAGTTAATGCTGGCGCTAAGGAGAGCTTTGAGCGCTCTGAATCTGATGTGATTCTGCGGAACGCATTTATTGACATTGTTGGTTTGGATCGAAAGATTGCAGTTGTTGTTGATCCTTCGATTGATACTAATACTCCGGCGGCGCGTGAGACAAGAACCTCTGAAGCACCAAGTGATGCTGTGCTTTTGTCAGGTGCTGCGCTTTTGGCAAAAGAGCTTGGCGCAAAAATTGTTAAGGGTAAGTAATAGATGTCAGGAATGTATGAAGGTGCAATTCAAGATTTAATTGATGCACTAGGTCGCCTGCCAGGAATTGGCCCAAAGAGCGCGCAACGAATTGCTTTTCACATCTTGCAATCAGATGCTGAAGTGGCCTCAGCCCTTGTTGATTCAATTCGTGTTGTTAAAGAGCGAGTGAAGTTTTGTGTGGTGTGTGGAAATGTTTCGGAAGAGGATGAATGCCGTATTTGCCGTGATCCTCGCCGCGATAACACCATCATTTGTGTGGTTGAAGAGAGCAAGGATGTAATTGCAATTGAACGTACTCGCGAATTTCGCGGTAAGTACCATGTGTTAGGTGGTGCAATCAGTCCGATTGATGGCATTGGCCCAGAACAACTTCGCATTCGGGAATTAATGGTTCGTTTGGCAGATGCTGGAATTGTTGAAGTTATCTTGGCAACTGATCCAAACCTTGAAGGTGAAGCAACAGCTACCTATCTATCTCGACTGATTAAGCCGATGGATATAAAGGTCTCTCGTTTGGCCAGCGGGTTGCCAGTTGGGGGAGATTTGGAGTATGCCGATGAAGTTACACTTGGGCGTGCATTTGAGGGCCGTAGGGATGTTTAATCTCATTAATTGAGATGCTCCTCGTCTCATTATTTGGGAAAAGCGGGAAATTGGGTAGCCCCAAGGGGTTATGTGCTTCATGATTAAGGCATGGGACTAATCGTTCAGAAGTACGGCGGCTCTTCCGTGGCAGATGCGGCAGGGCTAAAGCGCGTTGCCAACAGAATTGTGGCGGCAAAGCGAGACGGTAATCAGGTTGTTGTTGTGGTCTCCGCCATGGGCGATACCACCGATGAGCTGATTGATCTGGCTGAACAAATCACTCCTATCCCTCAGGGCCGCGAACTAGATATGTTGCTAACTGCTGGTGAGCGAATTTCAATGGCACTTCTTGCCATGGCAATTAACAACTTAGGCCACGAGGCTCTTTCCTTTACAGGTAGCCAAGCAGGCGTGATTACAACTTCTGCGCATGGTCGCGCTCGCATTATCGATGTGACACCTGGTCGAATTAAAGAAGCGTTGGATGCTGGAGCAATTGCAATTGTTGCCGGCTTCCAAGGAATTTCGCAAGATACAAAGGATGTAACAACATTGGGTCGCGGTGGAAGTGACACAACAGCTGTTGCATTAGCTGCGGCGTTGGATGCAGATGTTTGCGAAATCTACACAGATGTCGATGGCGTGTTTAGCGCCGACCCACGCGTTGTTCCAAACGCTCGTAAGTTAAAGACAGTTACTTACGATGAAATGCTTGAACTCGCAGCAAGCGGTGCAAAGGTGCTGCACTTGCGTTGCGTTGAATACGCACGCCGTTACAACTTACCTATTCACGTACGTTCATCTTTTACAACTAATGAAGGAACATGGGTGGTCAAAGATCATCCAGAAGGAGGGGCAATGGAACAAGCAATCATCTCAGGAATCGCACACGATAAATCTGAGGCAAAGATAACGATCGTCGGAGTACCCGACCGTACTGGTGTTGCTGCGCGCATCTTCCAAGCGATTGCAGATGCCGACATCAACATCGATATGATCGTGCAGAATGTTTCTGCCGCCGCCACTGGTCTCACCGACATTTCATTTACATTGCCAAAGGCAGAAGGCGCTGGCGCGACTGCAATTTTGCAGAAGCTACAAGGTGAAGTTGGCTTTGCTTCAATTCAATACGATGATCAAATCGGCAAATTGTCATTAGTTGGCGCTGGTATGCGCTCTCACCCAGGTGTTACCGCAACATTCTTTGGTGCTCTATCTGATGCAGGCGTGAATATCGAGATGATTTCAACCTCTGAAATTCGTATTTCAATCATCTGCCGCGAGACAGATCTTGAGCGCGGAGCTAAAGCTGCTCACACCGCATTTGCATTGGATGCAGATCAAAATGAGGCTGTTGTATATGGAGGAACAGGGCGATGAGTAAAAAAGTTAAGAAAGTCGCGAAGAAACCAACTCTTGCAGTTGTTGGTGCAACTGGCGCGGTCGGCACCGTGATGCTGAGCATCTTGTCTGAGCGCAAAGATGTGTGGGGCGAGATCCGTCTGATTGCTTCAGCGCGCAGCGCAGGCAAGAAGTTAATGTGCCGTGGAGAAGAGTTGACCGTTGTCGCACTTTCACCAGAGGCTTTTGATGGCATCGATGTTGCAATGTTTGATGTGCCAGATGAAGTATCTGCAGAGTGGGCACCGATTGCTGCTGCACGTGGTGCAATCGTTGTTGATAACTCTGGAGCGTTTCGTATGGATCCAAAGGTTCCATTGGTGGTTCCTGAAGTTAATCCGAAAGATATCAAGAAGCGTCCGAAGGGAATTATTTCAAATCCAAACTGCACAACACTTTCAATGATTGTTGCTATGGGTGCCTTGAACAAAAAGTTTGGCTTGAAGGAACTTGTTGTTGCTTCATATCAAGCAGCATCTGGTGCAGGACAACCTGGTATCGATGCATTACGCGCGCAGATTTCTGCAGTTGCAGGCAAGAACCTTGGCGAAGCAACGGGTGATGTTCGTACTGTTGTTATAAAGAATGATGTATTCCCAGCTCCCCTTGCACTCAACGTTGTGCCTTGGGCAGGTTCATTAAAGGAAGGCGGATACTCATCTGAGGAGCTAAAGGTTCGCAATGAATCCCGCAAGATTCTTGGAATGCCAAAGCTCAAGGTGTCGGCAACATGTGTTCGAGTTCCAGTTCTGACAACACATTCGTTGGCTGTCCATGCCACATTTAAGAGTGAGATTTCTCGTAAAGCAGCGCAAAGAGTCCTAGAAAAAGCAGCAGGTGTAATTTTGCTGGATGATCCTGAAAATAAGAAGTTCCCAACACCTAATGATGTTGTTGGAACAGATGAAACCTGGGTTGGCCGCGTGCGCCAGTCACTAGATGATAAGAAGTCAATTGATTTGTTCCTGTGTGGAGACAATCTACGCAAGGGTGCAGCGCTTAATACCGCTCAAATCGCAGAGCTATTGGCGGTAGAGTTAACAAAATGACGATTAAAGAAACACTACGCGCCGACTTAACTGAAGCAATTCGAGGTCGCAACGAAATCACATCCAGCACCATCCGTATGGTTCTAACCGCAATCACTAATGAAGAGGTTGCTGGCAAAGAAGCACGCGTACTCAGTGATGAAGAAATAATTGTTGTGTTGTCTCGCGAAGCAAAGAAGCGTCGCGAAGCAGCTGAAGCATTTGAAAGTGCCGGCCATCCACAAAAGGCTGCGCTAGAAAAATCTGAAGGTGAAGTTATTGCTAAGTATTTGCCTGCGCAGTTAACTGCAGATGAAGTTAAGCAGATTATCGCTGATGCAATTGCATCAACTGGTGCTGCAGGTCCTGCAGATATGGGCAAGGTAATGGGCGCTATCAAAGCGAAGATCGCAGGAAAGGCTGATGGGGCACTTGTTTCATCACTAGTGAAAGAGAGTCTCAACAAATGACAAAGTATGAATACGCAACAGTTCCACTTCTTTCACATGCAACGAAGCAAATTCTTGATACATGGGGTTCAGATGGTTGGGAACTTGTTCAAGTTATTCCAGCACCCGGCAGCGGCGAGCAGCTTGTTGCTTATATGAAGAGAGCAATTGCATGAATAAGGTTGATGTTCGCGCGAAGTTAGCTGAACTTGGATTAGAACTTCCAGTTGCTGCAAAGCCTGTCGCTGCATATGTTCCAGCAATTCGCACAGGCAATTTAGTTTTTACTGCAGGACAACTTCCACTTGCTGGCGGAGAAATGGCTGGCGTTGGAAAGGTTGATGGAGAGATCACACCTGAGCGTGCAAAGGAGCTTGCACAGATTTGTGCACTCAATGCGCTAGCTGCAGTTGAAACCGTTGCTGATGTAAACAAGATTACAAAGATTGTTCGCGTAGTTGGATATGTAAATGGTGTGCCCGGCTTTATCGGTCATCCGGGAGTAGTCAACGGAGCATCGGAGCTGTTAATAGCAATCTGGGGCGATGGTGCAAAGCATGCACGAAGCGCTGTTGGAATTGCAGAGCTTCCACTTAACTCACCAGTGGAGATTGAACTAACAGTCGAAATTACCGACTAACGCTTACTTACTTCTTTTTGAGAGTCGTTCGAAATCTGTAATTAGTACTGCGCGACCATCTAGCTTTAACCAGTTGCGTCCTGCAAAATCAGCAAGTGCTTTATTAACAGTTTCGCGGGATGCGCCAACTAGTTGGGCCAGCTCTTCTTGAGTTAGATCGTGGTGAACAAATAAACCTTCGTCAGTTTTCTTTCCAAAACGCTCACCTAGATCAATAAGAGCTTTAGCAACACGTCCTGGGACATCAGAGAACACTAAATCTCCAACCGCTTCATTTGTGCGGCGTAGTCGCTGTGCCAAACTGGCGAGAAGTTGCAGCGAAACTTTTGGGTTTTCGACTAACCATGGAAGCAATTTTTCCTGACCAAGACTTAACAACTTTGCATCGGTAACAGCTGTTGCAGTTGATGTGCGTGGGCCTGGATCAAAAAGACTTAACTCTCCGAACATTTCGCCGGGTCCAAGGATTGACAGTAGGTTTTCACGGCCATCACCACTTGAAGTTCCAAGCTTTAGTTTGCCCTCGGCTATTACATAGAGCTGATCGCCTCCATCGCCCTCGGCAAACAAGATAGTTCCTTTTGAAATCTTTACCGAAACCATGTTCGCAAGCAGGGAAGCCGAAGCGGCATCATCAAGCGCGGTAAAAAGGGGCGCTTTGCGAATAACTTCTTGATCTATGGGCACGAGGGGTACTTTACTACCCATGATGGTCGATAGCGAAACTCGCAAAGAAGCAAGGGCGGTCTATCGGATCCTGACTAAGACCTACCCTGAAATTCGGTGCGAACTCGATTTCACTAACCCGCTGGAGTTATTGATTGCAACCGTACTGAGCGCGCAGTGCACAGATAAGAGAGTGAACACTGTGACTCCAGCGCTGTTTAAGAAGTACAAAAACCCAAAGGCGTATGCAAAAGCTGATCTGCACAAAATTGAAGATCTCATTCATTCCACCGGTTTTTATCATGCTAAAGCTCGGAATATAAAGGGGTTAAATATCAAACTACTTGAAGATTTTGGGGGAGAGGTTCCACAAACTCTTGAGGAGTTAATTACATTGCCAGGTGTTGGTCGAAAGACCGCCAATGTTGTTTTAGGCCACGCATTTGATACACCAGGAATTACAGTTGATACCCACTTTGGACGTTTATCGCGTCGATTTGGCTGGACCAAAGACACAGATCCTGTAAAAGTTGAAATGGTTGTGCAGCAGTTAATTCCACAAGCTGAATGGACAAATCTTTCGCAACGAATGATTTGGCATGGCCGACGCATCTGTCACTCTCGCAAACCTGCGTGCGGAGCATGCCCGGTTGCAAAGATCTGTCCAAGTGTTGGTATTGGTGAGATGGATAAAGAGAAGGCGTTACTGTTGGTAAAAACAGATAAGGATTTCAGATGAAGAGAGCATTAGTAGTGGTTGCTCTTCTCTTGCTGACCGCTTGTTCTCCATCATCATCGTACGTTAAAGGTGAAGTAGTTTCATGTGAATCTATTTCACAAGATAAGACGTTCACAGGTGGCGTCACAATGGATTGTTTAGACCGCAGCGAAGGCGCACAACTCGGCGCACTACGTGGACCCATGATTGTTAATGTGTGGGGATCTTGGTGTGGGCCATGTAAAGAAGAGATTCCTCTCCTTAGATCCTTTTATGAAAAAGCTAAGGATAAGGTTGCACTCATTGGCGTTGATGTTGAAGAGGCTAATTTTGATGATGGCCGTACCTTCGTAGAACGAAACGGTATTCTTTGGCCCAATTTATATGATCCAGATGGGCGTTCACGAAAGTACTTTGGATTAGGGGTTCCGGTCACCTGGTTTATTGCAGCAGACGGTTCGATTGCAGGCAAGAAAATTGGCGCATTTAAAGATGAATTAGAACTAATCACACTGACGAACAAGTACTTAGGTGTGCAGCTTTAATTCACAATCCGGTTTAATCCTCATCCTTTGAAGTATGTAAACCATCTGAAATCAAGCGCATAACATTGGGATCTGCCAATGTTGTCGCATCGCCAACTTGGCGGTTTTCAGCAACATCCTTGAGTAAACGGCGCATGATCTTGCCACTTCTAGTCTTTGGAAGTTCTGCAACAACCAGAATCTGACGAGGCTTTGCGATCGCACCGATTTGCTTGGCAACATGGTTACGCAAGTCTGTGATGAGTGTTTCTCCCTTTGCATGTTCAATACCGCCACGCAAAATAACAAATGCAACAATTCCTTGGCCTGTCATAGCATCCGCAGCGCCTACTACCGCCGCTTCTGCAACTGATTCATGTGAGACAAGTGCAGATTCAACCTCTGTTGTTGAAATTCGGTGACCAGATACATTCATTACATCGTCAACTCGACCGAGCAACCAGATCGCACCATCTTTATCTAATTTCGCACCATCTCCTGCAAAGTAGATTCCCTCAAATCTTGACCAATAGGTTTCTTTGTATCTCTCATCTTCGCCCCAGATACCGCGCAACATTCCGGGCCATGGCTTATCCAAAATCAAATAACCACCATGTCCTTTTGCAACTGGCTTCCCGTTGTCATCAACAACAACTGCACTGATGCCAGGTATTGCAGTCATGGCTGATCCCGGCTTAGTTGCAGTAACACCAGGCAACGGTGAAATCATGATTCCACCAGTTTCTGTTTGCCACCATGTGTCAACAATTGGACAACGGTTTCCACCAATAACCTCGCGATACCACATCCATGCTTCTGGATTAATTGGTTCACCAACTGATCCCAATAACCGCAGAGAAGTTAAGTTGTGTTTATTAGGAAACTCATCGCCCCACTTCATCCATGTGCGAATCAATGTTGGAGCGGTGTACAAAATAGTGACGCCGTACTTTTGAATTAACTCAAAGATGCGTCCCTTATGTGGTGTGTCAGGGGTTCCTTCATACATAACCTGGGTTGCCCCATTAATCAGTGGTCCGTAGACGATGTAGCTATGGCCGGTAATCCAACCAACATCTGCCGTGCACCAATAAACATCTGTTTCAGGCTTAATATCAAAGACAACACGATGGGTGTAGGCGGCCTGGGTTAAGTAGCCACCTGTTGTATGAAAGATTCCCTTTGGTTTAGCTGTTGTTCCGGATGTGTACAAAATAAATAGTGGGTGCTCGGAATCAAAGAACTCTGCAGTGTGATCTGCTGATTGGCGACCAACAATCTCATGCCACCACACATCAGTTGTCGAATTCCAGGCAGTCTCTTGTTTGGTGCGCTGCACCACTAAAACATTCTTCACATTGTGCTTGCCCTGCAGTGCTTCATCAACGGCAGGCTTTAAAGCAAATGCGGCGCCTTTTCGAAACCCACCATCTGCAGTAATAACTAGCTTTGCATCCGCATCTTGAATTCTAGAGAGCAATGCTTCTGCAGAAAAGCCACCAAAGACAACTGAGTGCGGCGCACCAATACGCGCACAGGCAAGCATTGCAATTGCAGCTTCAGGAATCATTGGCATATAAATTGCAACACGATCGCCTGCCACAACTCCAAGTTCAATCAAAGCATTTGCTGTTTTCTTAACTTCAATCAGCAACTGCGCATATGTAATTGTCTGAGTGTCACCAGGTTCGCCTTCAAAGTGAAAGGCAACGCGATCTCCACGACCTTCTTGCACATGACGATCTAGAGCATTAACAGAGGCGTTGATCTTTCCGCCAACAAACCATTTAGCAAAAGGTGACTGCCAATCAAGAGTTTTATTCCACGGTGTTTGCCACGTGAGCTGTTTAGCTTGCTCATCCCAGAATGCCAAGCGATCTTTTTCAGCCTTGTCATAAAGTTCAGGCTTTGCATTTGCTTGGGCAGCAAACTCTGCCGATGGAGGAAATAAGCGATCCTCGCTGAGCAGGTTTTCTAGGGACTCGTGGTCTTGGCTCATAACGCTAGAGGCTACCTGTTAGGCATTGTTATCAACAGACAAAGTGACGATGGATTTTTGAAGATTCAACTGGCTTGAAGATGCGCCAAAGAGAGGAGAAAGAATGCTTACATCCTTCATATTGATGCTCATCAAACTGCTCAGCAGTCCAGTCTTGGTGGCCGCCCTGGCCAAATTCTTGGCTAACGCTCTCAAAACGGTGAGCTGACACAGGAAAAGACCCTCCGTAACCCCGTGCGGAGGGTCTTTTTGTGCCATGTGGGCGAAGGTGAGAGGATTGGCCGTAAGCCTCTAGACGACTCAATGAAGCGCTCAGTCTAAAGAATTACAACGAGTTCTTAGGAGTCAAAATGCCAATTGCAACCCCCGAAATTTATGCGGACATGTTGGATCGCGCTAAAAAGGGCGCATTCGCTTACCCAGCAATTAACGTTTCTTCATCACAGACCATCACAGCTGCTATTCGTGGTTTCGCCGAGGCAGAGTCAGATGGAATCATCCAGTTTTCATGGGGTGGGGCCGAATATGCATCAGGTTCAACAGTTAAGAACATGGTTGATGGCGCGGTTGCGCTCGCAGAGTTCGCACACATTGTTGCCAAGAACTACAAAGTAAATATTGGAATTCACACAGATCACTGTCCAGCAGAAAAGCTAGATGGCTTCATGCGTCCGCTTCTTGCATTTGGTGCAGATCGTCTTAAGTCAGGCAAGGCTCCATTGTTTAACTCACACATGTGGGATGGATCAGCTGTAGACATGGTTGAAAATATGAAGGTCGCTAAGGAAATGCTTGCGATGTCAGTTGCTGCAAAGACAATTCTTGAAATTGAAATTGGTGTTGTTGGTGGAGAAGAAGATGGCATCGAAGCAAAGCATGATGCCAAGTTGTACTCAACACCTGAAGATGCATTAATGACAATTGAAACTCTAGGAACAGATGTGAATGCGCGCTACATGGTGGCAGCAACATTCGGAAATGTTCACGGCGTATACAAGCCAGGTAACGTTGTATTGCAACCAAAGATTCTTGCAACACTTCAAGAAGCAGTTGCTGCAAAGCTAGGCCTGCCAGTAGGTAGCAAGCCAATGGACTTGGTATTCCACGGTGGTTCTGGCTCACTTCTTTCAGAGATCCGCGAATCACTTGATTACGGCGTCATTAAGATGAATATCGACACCGACACTCAGTACGCCTTTACCCGTCCAGTCGTTGAGCACATGCTCAAGAACTACGATGGCGTACTAAAGATTGATGGAGAAGTTGGAAACAAGAAGGCTTACGATCCACGTGCATGGGGCAAGGCTGCAGAAGCAGGAATGGCAGCTCGCGTTGTTCGTGGTTGTGAAGATTTGCGTTCAACCGGTACTTCATCACTTAAGTAATTAACAACTAGTCGGAGAGGCTTTACTCATGCCTGCATTGGTATTACTCGGCGCTCAGTGGGGCGACGAAGGCAAGGGTAAAGCTACCGATTTATTGGGCGATCGCGTTGATTATGTAGTTCGCTACCAAGGCGGAAACAACGCAGGCCACACCGTTGTTATCGGTGATCAAAAGTATGCACTTCACTTACTGCCATCAGGAATCCTTTCTCCCAATGTAATTCCTGTTATTGGCAATGGTGTTGTGATTGATCCAAGTGTTTTGCTTGAAGAAATACGTGGGCTCAATGAACGCGGTATCAATACGAGCAAGCTTCTAATTTCAACTAATGCGCATTTGATTACTCCTTATCACCGCACAATCGATAAGGTTTCAGAGCGCTTCTTAGGTAAGTCAAAGATTGGTACAACAGGTCGTGGTATCGGACCTGCCTATGCCGACAAGATCAATCGCATCGGTATCCGTGTACAAGATCTTTTTGATCCATCAATCCTTCGTCAAAAGCTTGAGAGCGCGTTGCGTGATAAGAATCAGATTTTGATCAAGGTTTTCAATCGCAAGAACATCGAGGTAGATGAGGTTCTTGATGAGTATTTGAAGTATGCAGAGCTTCTTCGTCCATATGTTGCAGATACTGTTTTGATTTTAGATGAAGCGTTAAAGGCTGGAAAACGAGTACTTCTAGAGGGTTCTCAGGGGACATTGCTCGATGTTGATCACGGAACATATCCATTCGTGACATCTAGTAATCCAACAGCAGGTGGTGCTTGCACAGGTTCAGGAATTGGACCAACAAAGATCACTCGCGTCATCGGAATTTTGAAGGCTTACACAACGCGTGTTGGTAGCGGACCTTTCCCAACTGAATTATTTGATGAAGATGGCGAAGCGCTACGTCGTATCGGTGGAGAAATTGGTGTTACTACTGGCCGTGCACGTCGTTGCGGTTGGTTTGATGCACCGATTGCTCGTTATGCAGTTCGCGTCAATGGTTTAACTGATTTCTTCCTTACAAAGCTAGATGTATTAACTGGTTGGGAAAAGATTCCAGTATGTGTTGCATATGAGATCGACGGAGAGCGCGTCGAAGAACTACCTGCTTCACAAACAGATTTCCACCATGCAAAGCCGATATATGAATATTTGGCTGGTTGGACAGAAGATATTTCAAACGCACGTAAACTGTCTGATCTACCAAAGAATGCGCAAGATTATGTCGCATTTCTTGAAAAGATTTCAGGTGCACCTATGAGTGCAATCGGTGTTGGCCCAGGTCGAGATCAAACAATTGTCGTAAAGGATTTCATCTAAGAATGAAAATCCTCCTAGTCGGAAGCGGCGGACGCGAACACGCACTAGGAGTAGGACTGCAAGCAGATCCAGCCTGCACCGAACTACACGTTGCACCAGGCAATCCAGGTATCGCACAATTTGCGCAATGCCATCCACTTGTCATTACCGACAACCAAGCAATCCTTGAATTAGCACAGCAACTACATGTAGATCTCGTCGTTGTTGGACCCGAAGTTCCTTTAGTAAATGGTGTTGCCGACATCCTACGAGCAGCTGGAATCGCTGTTTTTGGGCCATCTAAGGCTGCTGCTCAATTAGAAGGATCAAAGAACTTTGCTAAAGAGGTTATGCGTGATGCTGGTGTTCCAACGGCGCATAGTTTCACCTGCACAACGCAACAAGAAATCGAGATTGCACTAGATGCATTTGATGCGCCATATGTTGTTAAAGATGATGGCTTAGCTGCAGGTAAAGGTGTTGTAGTAACAAATGATCGTCAAGAAGCGCTAGAGCATGCGTTAGCGTGTAAGCGAGTTGTTATTGAAGAGTATTTAGATGGTCCAGAGGTTTCACTATTTGGCATCAGCGATGGATCAACAATCGTGCCAATGCAACCAGCCCAAGATTTCAAACGCGCCCTTGATGGTGATCAAGGACCAAATACCGGTGGCATGGGTGCTTACTCACCATTGCCGTGGGCGCCGTCAGACATTATTGAAGATACACACAAGCAAGTTCTTGCACCGATGGTTGCTGAAATGGCTGCTCGCGGAACTCCATTTGTTGGGTTGTTATATGCAGGTCTTGCACTGACAGATCACGGAACTCGAGTAATTGAATTTAATGCACGCTTTGGTGATCCAGAAACACAAGTTTTGATTCCACTATTGAAGACTCCACTTGCAACTTTGTTATACAACGCTGCAACCGGAAATTTAAAGGGAACAACCTTGGATTGGAATGATGATTCAGCAGTAACAGTTGTACTAGCGGCAGAGGGTTATCCAGCTGCACCTAAGAGCGGCGGAATAATTACAGGATTTTCTGCAATCGATGATGTTCAGATTTATCACGCGGGAACATCGACCACAGAACAAGGCGTTGTTGCATCTGGTGGCCGAGTTCTAACAGTTACCGGAATTGGTGAGGATCTCACTGAAGCCCGCAACCGTGCCTACCGTGCGATAAGCCAAATCCGCCTTTCTGGATCTTTCTATCGCACAGACATCGCGCTTAATGCGTCGGTGGCAGAGAAGGGCAATTAAATGACAGATAATTCACCAATGAGCCTGCTTGCTAGCCGATATGCGACAGCAGCGATGCGCGAAATCTTCGCGCCAGAGGCCAAGATCATCGCTGAACGCAAACTGTGGATCGCAGTCATGCGCGCTCAATCAACCTTGGGCCACGCTATCTCTAAGGATGTAATTACAGATTACGAAAATGTAATTACACGAGTGGATCTTGCATCAATTGATGCCCGTGAAAAGCAGACTCGTCACGATGTTAAAGCACGCATTGAAGAGTTCAACGCACTTGCTGGCCACGAAGCAATTCACGCAGGAATGACTAGCCGTGATCTGACTGAAAACATTGAAGCTTTGCAGATTCGCAATGGTTTAGAGATTGTCCATGACAAGGTCGTAACTCTTCTTGCCCGTTTGGGCGAATGTGCAACACAGTATGCAGATCAACCAATTGCCGGCCGTTCACACAACGTGCCAGCACAGGTCACAACTTTAGGAAAGCGTTTTGCATCAGCTGCTGAGGAGTTGTTGTTTGCATACGAACGCCTAACTGCTTTGCAAGATCGCTATCCAATGCGTGGCATCAAAGGTCCAGTAGGAACCGCTCAAGATTCAATCGATCTTCTAGGTTCAGCCGATGCGCACTTTAAGTTAGAAGGTGCAATTGCAAAGGAACTTGGTTTCGACAATGTTCTAGATTCAACAGGTCAGATTTATCCTCGCTCATTTGATTATGACGTTGTTACAACACTTGTTCAGATTGCATCATCACCATCATCTCTTGCCACCTCAATCAGATTGATGGCTGGTGCCGAACTAGTAACTGAAGGCTTTAAAGCTGGCCAGGTTGGTAGCAGCGCAATGCCTCACAAGATGAACACACGCTCATGCGAGCGAGTAAATGGCCTTTCAGTTGTTTTACGCGGCTATGCCTCAATGGTTAGTGAGCTCGCTGGTGATCAATGGAATGAAGGCGATGTTTCATGCAGCGTTGTTCGTCGTGTTGCATTACCTGATGCTTTCTATGCAATCGATGGATTGCTCGAAACAATGCTCACAGTCCTAGATGAGTTTGGAGCGTTCCCAGCTGTAATTAGCGCTGAATTAGAGCGTTATTTACCATTCTTGGCCACAACAAAGATTCTCATGGCCGCTGTCAAGTGCGGCGTTGGCCGCGAGGTTGCCCATGAAGTTATTAAAGAGCATTCCGTCAAAGCAGCACTTGGAATGCGTGAAGGAAAGAAGAACACTCTTCTTGATGATTTAGCCGCAGATACTCGCCTTCCACTTAATCGCGCGGCACTTGATGTTTTGATTAGCGATCCCATTGAATTTACTGGCGAAGCTCGCCAACAAGTAGCTCGAGTTGTTAGTCGCATCGGTGCGATTACTTCCGCGCATCCTGCCGCAGCGCAGTACAAGCCCGGCTCTATTCGGTGAGTGGCTTTGGCCTAGCTGGCCCACCGCCAGCGCCTGAAATAACTGGGTGGAAACATCTGCGCACCGGAAAAGTTAGAGATCTCTATACAAATGATAAGAAAGAAATCTTGCTAGTTGCGTCAGATCGTATTTCGGCATATGACTGGGTGATGCCAACTGCAATCCCAGGTAAAGGCGCAGTCTTAACTCAGCTTTCACTATTTTGGTTTGAACTACTTGAAGACATTATTGGCAATCACATCATTTCTACGGACGTTCCCAATGCAGTTGAAGATCGCGCGATTATCGTGCAACCACTAACTATGTTTGATGTGGAATGTGTTGCCCGTGGTTACCTAACAGGCTCTGGATGGAGTGAGTACCAGAACAACAAAGCGGTCTGCGGAAATGTATTGCCAGATGGTTTGCTTGATGGATCACAATTGCCAGAGAGCATCTTTACCCCGGCGACTAAAGCTGAAATTGGCGATCACGACATCAACATTGATTTTGATGGTGCTGTTTCTATTGTTGGCGAAGAAGATGCAGCCCAGTTACGTGAGCTAACACTTAAGTTATATGAAACAGCTGCGGAGTTTGCAGCTAGCCGCGGAATCATCGTGGCAGATACTAAGTTTGAATTCGGTCGTAATGACAAAGGCCAGATCCTTCTTGGCGATGAGGCGCTAACCCCTGATTCTTCACGGTTCTGGGAAGCCTCAACCTGGAAGCCAGGAGGCGTGCAGCCTTCTTACGATAAACAATTTCTACGTGACTACCTAGTTTCAAGTGGATGGGATAGAAATAGCCCACCCCCTGAACTACCTCATGAGATCGTGGAGAAGACAGCACAGCGTTACGAAGAAGCATTTTTCCGAATCACCGGCAGCAAGTTCTAACAGGGAGAAAACAAATGGCAAAGATCGTGGTTGATGTGATGTTGAAGCCCGAGATTCTTGATCCTCAGGGAAATGCGGTTGCATCTGCGTTGCCACGACTTGGATTTAACTTTGCTAAAGCTGTGCGCCAAGGTAAAAGATTTGAAATTGAAATCGATGGAGAACCCACTGCAGCCCAACTGGCTGAAGTGGAAAAAGCGGCCGAAGTATTGCTTTCTAATCCTGTTATTGAAAACTTCGTCGTGAGAGTTGAGAAGTAATGCGCGTTGGAGTTATTACTTTTCCAGGAACTCTGGATGATCGTGATGCTGCGCGCGCAGTAGTAGTCGGTGGAGCAGAAGCGGTTTCGCTGTGGCATGGGGACGCGGATCTAAAGAGAGTTGATGCAGTAATTCTTCCTGGTGGTTTTTCTTATGGTGATTATTTGCGTTGTGGTGCAATTTCACGGTTTGCCCCAGTTATGCAACTAGTAATTGATGCGGCGAACAAAGGAATGCCGGTTCTTGGTATTTGCAATGGCTTCCAAGTTCTTTGCGAGTCACATCTATTGCCGGGTGCTCTAACTCGTAACTCTGATCTGCACTTCTTGTGCCGTGATCAAGAGATTGAAGTAGTTAATAATCAAACAGCGTGGACTAGTTCATTCAAGCAGGGTGAACAGATTGTTATTCCACTTAAAAATGGAGAGGGTTCTTTCCAATGTGATGATCAAACCCTTGCGATGCTTGAAGGTGAAGGCCGTGTAATAGCCCGTTATGTAGGAGAAAACCCCAACGGATCACGCAATTTGATTGCTGGAATCACTAATGCCAAGGGCAATGTTGTGGGTCTTATGCCTCACCCAGAGCACGCAATTAATGAGCTAACAGGTCCATCTGCGCAAGGTCTTGGCTTCTTTACATCAATTCTAAATGCGATGGTGAAGTAATGGCTCTAGATACTGTCGCAATTGCACAGACAACCCCTAATAACTCACAACCATTTGCAGAGCTAGGTCTAAAGCCTGATGAATATGCACGCATCAAGGAGATTCTTGGTCGCCGCCCAACTTCATCAGAGCTCGCGATGTATTCAGTGATGTGGTCTGAGCATTGTTCTTATAAATCTTCAAAGGTTCACTTAAAGCAGTTTGGTGATAAAGCTCCAAAGTCTGATGCATTGTTAGTTGGTATTGGTGAAAACGCCGGTGTTGTCGATGTCGGTCAGGGATATGCCGTTACTTTTAAAATTGAA
>JBIILL010000013.1:0-17109 GCA_044232665.1 Candidatus Planktophila sp.
TGCAGCCGAAGTTGGCAAGGACATCGCACAGCACATTGCAGCATTTGCGCCGCAGTTTGTTAATCGCGAACAAGTTCCTGCTGACTTGATTGAGAACGAGCGCCGTATCGCAGAAGAGACAGCGCGCGAAGAGGGCAAGCCTGAGGCTGCTCTTTCAAAGATCATCGAAGGCCGAGTGGCTGGCTTTGTTAAGGAAGTTTCCTTAATCGAGCAGTCATTTGCTAAGGATGCAAAAAAGACTGTTAAGCAGATCCTCGATGAGGCTGGAACAGCTGTTAAGGCTTTCCATCGCTTCCGCGTGGGTCAATAAGGTCTAGGTCGGATCGCTTAGACTTAGAATATCCACATAAGTTACTGCCAAATTTTTAGCAGATTAAGGAGCACTCATGCCCGGTACAAGAGGTACGTATCGGAGAGTGCTCCTTAAACTTTCTGGAGAAGTTTTTGGTGGGGCTAAAGGCATCGGTGTTGATCCTGATGTTGTGCAAGATATTGCCAAGCAAATCGCAGATGTCGCTCGAAGCGGCGTGCAGGTAGCAATCGTTGTTGGTGGCGGTAATTACTTCCGCGGAGCTGAACTGTCACAGCGCGGAATGGATCGCTCTCGCGCCGACTATATGGGAATGCTTGGAACAGTTATGAACTGTTTGGCACTTCAAGATTTTCTAGAAAAAGAGGGTGTTCAAACCCGCGTTCAGACAGCAATCACAATGGGTCAGGTTGCAGAGCCATACATTCCACTTCGCGCAATTCGCCATCTTGAAAAGGGTCGCGTAGTAATTTTCGGTGCTGGTGCAGGAATGCCATTCTTTACAACAGATACAGTCTCAGCCCAGCGCGCACTTGAAATTGGCGCAGAAGCACTTCTCCTAGCTAAGAGTGGTGTCGATGGTGTTTACAGCGCAGATCCTAAGAAAGATCCAAAAGCCACAAAGTACGACACCATTACATACGATGAAGTTCTTTCAAAGTCATTAGCTGTGGCTGATGCAGCAGCTTTTGCGCTGTGCCGCGAGAACAAGTTGCCAATCGTTATTTTTGATTTAATGGAGAACGGAAACATTGCACGCGCTGTGCGCGGCGAAGTAATTGGAACTCTTGTCGCATAAGCGGCAGGCTTGTAGTAAGAAGTAGTAAGAGGAGCAGAGACCATGGCAGATGTAGCAAGCGCTCTCAAAGACGCTGAAACAAAGATGAATAAGGCGATTGAAGTTGCAAAAGATGACTTCGCCACTATTCGCACAGGTCGCGCACACCCATCACTATTTAACAAGGTAATGGTTGATTACTACGGCACCTACACAGCCTTGTCACAACTTGCCTCGATTCAAGTACCAGAAGCACGCATGGCACTTATTTCTCCATTTGATAAAGGGGCGATGGCTTCTATTGAAAAGGCTATTCGTGAATCAGATTTAGGCGTAAACCCTGGAAATGATGGGGTAGTAATCCGAGTTAACTTTCCACAGTTAACTGAAGAGCGCCGCAAGGAATTCATCAAGGTTGTTAAGAGCAAGGCAGAAGATTCAAAGATTTCAATGCGTAATATCCGTCGCGCAGCAAAAGAAGCGATGGAAAAGATGGAAAAAGATGGCGATATTGGAAAAGATGATTTAGCACGTGGTGAAAAAGAGCTGGAAAAAGTAACGTCAGATCACGTTGCAAAGATTGATGACATGCTCAAGCACAAGGAGGTTGAACTCCTCGAGGTATAAGGGGTTCACTCATGTCTGACATACATTCGATCAACGAAGCAATAAATAAGAAGGCAGGGCGAAAGCTGCTGCCATCTATTGCCGTTGGTTTGTCATTGATCGCACTTGTATGGTTTGCGCTGTCATATCAGCGTGAAGTTTTCGCAATCGTAGTTGCAGTTGCAGTAATTCTGGGATTACGAGAAATAGTTCGCGCATTTGCCGCCCGCTCGGTCACAGTTTCCTTTAATGGGCTAACTATTGCTGCAATTGGTTTGGCCTATGCAGCATGGAATGGCGGAGTCGGGGGATTGGCTGTTGCAACAGCTATTGCTATCCCGCTGCTTCTTATTCGCGCTCTGATTCAAGGTCCAGAGGGATTTGTAGCAAAAGCGACTGCCACAACATTTAGCCTTTTGTATTTACCGTTTTTAGCAGGCTTTTTGATTTTGCTAGCAATACCAAGCACAGGTTTTCAGCGCGTAATGACATTTATGGTTTTAGTGGGATGCAACGATACTTTTGGATACATCATCGGCGTTCTATTTGGAAAGCATCCACTTGTTCCAACGATTTCTCCCAAGAAAACATGGGAGGGCCTGATTGGCTCAATAATTTTTACGGTGCTTGGTGGATGCATAGCCTTTAACTACATTATGGATATGCACTGGTGGATCGGCATCATTGTTGGATTGATGATCGTATTTACCGCTACCTGTGGTGACTTGATTGAAAGTGCCATGAAACGGGACATGAGTTTGAAGGATATGGGAACGCTATTGCCAGGACATGGTGGGATGTTGGATCGCCTTGATTCAGTTGTTTTATCGGCACCTGCCATGTGGTTGGCACTTGAATTAGTTAAGCGTTTCCTATGAGTGGGCAGATTCCTGAAGTAAAACTTGTTTTTGATGAGCCGGTTCAGCGCAAAAAAGCGCCTAAGCATTTAGCGGACTTTTCACCAACAGAGCGCAAAGCCTTTGCACAAGAGCTTGGCTTCGCGGCTTTTAGAGCTACGCAGGTAGCAACACACTACTTCAGTCACCTTTCTAGTAATCCAGAGGAATGGACTGATATTCCTGCCGCAGAGCGTCAATTAATTGCTGATGCACTTACTCCACAAATGATTAAGTTGGTTACAACTCGCACAACAGATAATGGTATGACTAGAAAAGATTTGTGGAAATTGCATGATGGCGTTCTAGTTGAAAGTGTCTTGATGCGTTACACCGACCGCGTAACTGTTTGTATTTCTTCTCAAGCTGGCTGCGGAATGAACTGTCCGTTCTGTGCAACAGGTCAAGCTGGTCTGACAAGAAACTTATCGGCCGGTGAAATCACAGATCAAATCGTTGCTGCAGCACGTGCATGTGCCAATGGTGAACTACCTGGTGGACCAACACGTCTTTCTAATATTGTGTTTATGGGGATGGGCGAACCATTAGCGAACTACAACGCTGTAGTGCGAACTTTGCGCAACATAACTGATGCAAACCCAGATGGTCTAGGTATTTCTGCACGTTCAGTCGTTGTCTCAACCGTTGGACTTGTCAACGGTATTGAAAAACTAATGGATGAAGGAATTAACTGCACATTGGCAGTCTCTCTTCACACGCCAGATGATGAGCTTCGGGATTCCCTAGTTCCTATTAACAATCGTTATAACATTCGAGAAGTACTAGCTGCAGCAGATGCCTATGAAAAGAAAACAGGCCGGCGTTATTCCATCGAATACGCACTGATTCGGGACATCAATGATCAATCTTGGAGATCTGATTTATTAGGTCGCTTGCTAAAAAACCGCAATGCCCACGTTAATTTGATTCCTCTTAACCCAACTCCTGGTTCAAAGTGGACCGCTTCTCGCCGTGAGGATGAAGCAGAGTTTGTTCGCATCCTTGAAAGTTATGGTGTCCCAGTAACGGTTCGCGATACCCGAGGCCGCGAAATTGATGGTGCATGTGGGCAGTTGGCTGCAGCTGAGAAAGTTTCACCTACTAGTTAGATTGAAGGGGAATTGCTAGGCTCTGGCACATGAAAAAGCTCAGTAACTTCATTAATGGTAAGTCTGTAGAGTCAAAATCAGGCGAAACCACGACTCTTGTAAATCCGGCGACAGGCCAACCTTTTGCAACAGCCCCTAACTCAAATGCAGCAGATATTGATGCTGCGTTTAAGGCTGCAAGTGATGCATTTGTAGATTGGCGCGATTCAACACCTTCCCAGCGCCAACGCGCTCTACTAAAAATTGCTGATGCGATTGAAGAACGTGCCCAAGAAGTTATTGCTATCGAGTGCGAAAACACCGGAAAGCCAATTTCGCTGACAACGTCAGAAGAAGTACCACCAATGGTTGATCAGATTCGCTTCTTTGCAGGTGCTGCTAGAAATCTTGAAGGAAAATCTGCTGGTGAATACATGCCAGGTATGACCTCGATGATCCGCCGTGAACCAGTTGGAGTCATTGGTCAGGTAACACCATGGAACTATCCAATGATGATGGCGGTCTGGAAGTGGGCACCGGCAATTGCTGCAGGTAACACTGTTGTATTAAAGCCAAGTGATACAACTCCGGCTTCAACTGTGTGGATGGCCCATTTAATGGCGGAGTTTTTACCAGCAGGAGTTTTCAATGTTGTGTGTGGGGAGCGCGAGACAGGTGCAACACTTGTTAATCATGCCCGTCCCGACATGGTTGCAATTACTGGATCAGTTGCGGCAGGAATTAAGGTTGCAGAATCTGCTGCCAAGCAATTAAAGCGTGTGCACCTAGAGCTAGGTGGCAAAGCACCTGTTGTTGTATTTGCAGATGCAGATTTAGGTGCAGCAGCTGAAGCGATTGCAGTTGCCGGCTACTTCAACGCTGGTCAAGATTGCACCGCGGCAACACGTGTGATTGTTCAAGACTCTGTTTATGATCAATTCGTCGCTTTGCTCACACAGCAGGCTAAGCAGGTTGCCATTGGCGCACCTCACGACGAAGATGTTTTCCTAGGTCCTGTTAACAATTCCAATCAGTTGGCTCGGATTACTGATCTTTTGTCCAGGGTTCCGGCACATGCCCAAGTCACAACCGGTGGTAGCGCGCTAGATCGCCCTGGCTTTTTCTTCCCAGCAACAGTTGTTGCGGGGTTGAAGCAAGCAGATGAGCTGATTCAGAAAGAGATCTTTGGGCCGGTTATTACCGTTCAAAAGTTCACCGATGAGGCCCAAGCCGTGGCTATGGCCAACGGTGTGGAGTATGGATTGGCCTCAAGTGTGTGGACCACCAACCACGGAACCGCCATGCGCATGGCTAAGGCCTTTGACTTTGGCTGCGTCTGGATCAATACCCACATTCCGATTGTCGCTGAGATGCCACACGGTGGCTTCAAGCGCTCTGGCTATGGCAAAGATCTCTCAGCATATGGATTTGAAGATTACACGCGGATTAAGCATGTAATGACTAATCTTGGGGCGTAGTATTTCCCCTTGTTCCAACCCTATCTACCAACCCACAACCCACAGGAAGCTTGAGGCTCGGTAATCCGACAACTAGCTTGTGTTTAACCCTTAAGGAGTCAATCAGTATGTCAAAAGAAAGTTCACTCTCACCAGAGGCAAAATCAATTCTAGGTGCAATGGTTTCTCGCCGCGGAGTTCTCGCAGGCGCAGGCGGTTTAGGTGCAGCAGGCTTACTTGCTGCATGCGGCGGATCTGATTCTGGAGATAGCGCCAATTCAGTTCGTTGGGGCAACTGGCCGTTGTATCTTGATTACGACGAAGAAACAAAGAAGTACCCAACACTGGACAAGTTCAAAGAACAAACTGGTATCACTGCAGAGTACTTTGAAGATTACAACGACAATGATGAATTTTATGGAAAGGTTCAAGCTCAGCTTAAATTGGGCGAGGACATTGGTTATGACGTAGTCACACCAACTGACTGGATGGCTGCACGTTGGATCCGTCTTGGATACACACAGAAGTTTGATACAGCAAACATTCCTAACAAGTCAAACATTCTTGATTCACTAGCATCACCTTCATTTGATCCTAACCGTGAGCAATCTATGACATGGCAAGGCATCATGGCTGGATTTGGTTGGAACACTGCAAAGAATCCAAAGGGAATTCGCACACTTGAAGAACTTTTTGCACCGCAGAACAAGGGAAAGATTGTTGTTCTCTCAGAAATGCGCGACACAATCGGAATCATTCTTCTTGCGCAGGGCGTAAATCTGCAGACAGTAACTGAAGATCAGTACATGAACGCGGTTGATTACATGGCTAAGCAAATTAGCGATGGATGGATCCGTGGCGTGAAGGGTAATGAATACGCTGAAGATCTAACTTCAGGTGATGCAACAGCTGTTATTGGCTGGTCTGGCGATATGTTCATCTTGAAGGCTGAAAATGAAGGAAAGTTTGACTTCGCAATTCCAGAGTCAGGCGGAACTATTTCAGGTGATAACTTGATGATTCCTTCAACAGCATCTGCAGAAGGTAAGGCCAATGCGGAGAAGTTGATCAACTTCTATTATGACCCAGCAATTGCAGCTGAAGTTGCTGCATATGTTAATTATGTCTGCCCAGTTAAGGGTGCACAGGCTGAGATGGAAAAGATTGCTCCAGAACTTGCGAGCAGCCCATTCATTTTCCCTGATGATGCAATGTCAAAGAGACTCAATGTCTTCCGCTCGCTTACCCCAGCAGAAGAAACTTCATGGACCGAAGCATTCCAGAAGGCCGCCGGCAACTAGTGACGGATGTTTCATCTGCAACGCACGGCGACTTACGTCTGACGCGTATTACAAAGACGTATGGAGATTTCACCGCAGTTAATGATTTGTCATTAACTATTCCTGAAGGCTCATTTTTTGCATTACTCGGGCCTTCAGGATGCGGTAAGACGACAACTTTGCGAATGATCGCAGGGCTGGAAGAGCCAACCGTTGGAAGCATTCATTTGGGTGCCACTGATATTACGACTAAGCGTCCATATCAGCGTCCAATTAATACTGTCTTTCAAAACTATGCACTGTTTCCACATTTAACTATTTTTGAAAACATTGCATTTGGTTTGCGCCGTCGTGGAATTAAAGATGTAACTGCAGATGTAAACAAAGTTCTAGATCTAGTTGAACTGCCTCACCTTGCCCAACGCAAGCCAACCCAGCTATCTGGTGGACAGCAGCAGCGCATTGCACTAGCTCGCGCGATTGTTAACCGCCCTGCTCTGCTTTTGCTCGATGAACCATTAGGCGCATTAGATCTAAAGCTACGTCGCCAGATGCAGATCGAACTTAAGTGGATCCAACGTGAAGTTGGCTTAACTTTCGTTCACGTTACACACGATCAGGAAGAGGCCATGACTATGGCTGACACCATCGCTGTTATGAACGAGGGCGAAATTGAGCAGATGGGATCTCCTGCAGATCTATACGACAATCCAGGCACGGCATTTGTTGCTAACTTCTTGGGCCAGTCAAACCTCATCAAGGGACGCATTGAGGGCACTGATGGAGACAACCTTGTTGTCGATCTATTTGGACAAAAGATTTCAATGCCAAAGAACCGAAGCCATGCAGTGGATAGTTCGATTTATGCTGGAATTCGTCCAGAAAAATTCCGTATTTCACTCGCAGGAACATCCACTCGCGGAAATATTTTGACTGGTGGTCGTATCGAAGATGTTTCATACATCGGCGTTTCAACTCAGTACCAAGTAACAATGCCTTGGGGACAAGAAGTAATGGTCTTCGAGCAAAATGATGATGGTGTTCCACCATTTGATAAGGGTGATGAGGTTGTAATTTCTTGGGAGCCTAACTTCACTTTTGCTCTGCGCGGCGATGATGATGTCGAAGCTGGACTTGAAGTTAATCCTGAGGAACTAGACGAAGAATGAGCAACCTCTTGTCTAAGGTGAAGTTGCCTTACCTATTGTTGTTGCCAGGTTTCTTGTTCCTGTTTATCTTCTTTATTTTACCTATCGTTAACTTGGCTCAGACTTCCACTCAAACTCCAATTATTGGGGGAGACACAGGTCAGTACGAGCAGACTTTACAGTTTTCAAATTACATAACAGCATTTACTGAAAATAAAGAACAGTTTGCACGATCATTCATTTTTGCATTATGTGCAACAGTTTTGGCATTAGCAATTGCCTATCCGTTGGCCTATGCAATTGCTTTCAAAGCTGGAAAATTAAAGAACTTCCTATTGGTTTTAGTTGTCGCTCCGTTCTTTGTTTCATTCCTGCTTCGTACCATTGCATGGAAGCAGATTCTTGGTGAAGAGGGCTTTGTTGTTCCGACCCTGAGAAATATTGGGATTATTGGACAAAGCACAACGCTTACATCAACATCTTTTGCAGTGGTTATGGGTATGACCTATAACTTCTTGCCCTTTATGACATTACCTTTATATGCCTCACTTGAGCGGATTGATCCGCGCACAATGGAGGCATCTGGAGATCTTTACGCAAACGGAATAACTACTTTCCACAAAGTAACCCTGCCTTTATCTATGCCAGGTGTTGTTGCGGGGACATTGTTGACCTTCATTCCTGCAGCAGGTGACTATGTAAACGCTGCCATTTTGGGAAGTCCTAACACCAAAATGATCGGAAATGTTATTGAGTCCCGATACTTCAAGATTGTTGACTACCCAACAGCTGCAGCACTTTCCTTTACCTTAATGGCTGCAATATTAATTCTTGTTACCCTCTATATTCGAAAAGCTGGAACGGAGGAGTTGGTATGAACAAGCAAAAAGATGCAACGATTCCAACGATTCCGGTTAAAGCACGACTATCACGTTGGTTTGGCCGCAACCTGATTCGTATTTATGCGGTATTTGGCTTCACGTATTTGTTTATTCCGGTTTTGTACACATTTGCCTTCTCCTTCAATGATTCAGGTAAGTCAAACCTGATCTGGAAGGGCTTCACACTAGATAACTGGAAGAACCCTTGTGGTGCTCCTGAGGTGTGTACGGCACTTGGGAACTCAATAAAGATTGGTTTATTGGCAACAATCTTCTCAACGATTCTAGGAACCATGATTGCTTTTGCAATCGGGCGTTATGCATTTAAGGGTCGCTCATCTTCTAACTTGCTAATCTTTTTACCGATGGCAACGCCTGAAATCGTTTTAGGTGCATCACTTCTTTCATTATTCTTGGTATTTCAAATAAATCCTGGCTTCTGGCCAACAGTTATTGCTCACGTGATGTTTTGTATTTCATTTGTTGTAGTTACTGTTAAAGCACGTATTGCCTCTTTAGATCCACGTCTAGAGCAAGCTGCAATGGATCTCTATGCAAATGAGCTAGAAACTTTCCGCCGGGTGACCTTGCCTTTGGTCGCACCAGGTATTGCAGGGGCGGCACTACTTGCCTTTAGCTTGTCTTTTGATGACTTCATCATTACAAACTTTAATTCAGGAACTTTGAAGACTTTCCCTGAATTTGTTTACACATCTGCTGCGCGCGGTATTCCGGCTCAGGCAAATGTTATTGGTTCTGCCATGTTCATCTTGGCGTTACTTATTGTGATCGCAGGTCAATTTGTTGGTAAAAGGGTGAAGGTTTCTAAGTGACCAATCACGGCAATATGTATGGCCCTAGTTTTACATTCTTAGGTATCCCAGCCTGTGATCTTGATGATCCAGCCAGTTACAAGGGCGCTGATGTAATTATTGTTGGTGCGCCAATTGATAGCGGGACGTCGCATAGATCAGGTGCCAAGTTTGGCCCACAAGCAATTCGTGGGGGAGATTATCTGCCACACGATGGTTCCAGACCTCACCTTGCACTGCGCACCGATGGGTTGAAGGATCTCAAGGTTCTAGATGCAGGGGATTTGATGATGCCAGGTGGAGATTTAGTTGCGTCATTAGAGGTATTGCGCAATGCAACAGAGAAGATCTCTCGCGCAGGAATAATCCCTGTTGTACTTGGGGGCGACCATTCCATTGCATCAGCAGATGTTGCAGGAATTGCCAATCACTTAGGTTACGGCAAAGTATCGATGATTCACTTCGATGCACACGCTGATACTGGTGAAGATCAGTTCGGAGCGTTGGTGGGTCACGGAACGCCTATGCGCAACCTCATTAACAATGGGTTTGTTCGTGGAGACCGTTTCTTACAGCTAGGTCTACGCGGATATTGGCCAGAGGATGCAACCCTTAATTGGATGCGCGATCAAGGTATGCGCTCATATGAAATGACTGAGATACATCACCGTGGATTAAAAGCGGTGCTCGATGAATCCTTTGCAACTCTAGTTGATGGCTGCGATGGTGTCTTCCTTTCAGTTGATATCGATGTTGTTGATCCTGGGATGGCACCAGGAACCGGAACACCAGAACCTGGTGGGATGACTAGCCGTGAGTTATTAGAAGCGGTTCGACGAATTTGTTTGGAATTGCCAATTGTCGGCATTGATATTGTTGAAGTGGCTCCACCATTTGACACTGCAGATATCACGGCAATCTTGGCTAACCGCGTAGTTCTTGAAGCTTTGAGTGCGATTGCAAAGCGTCGTTCCGGCGCACCGTATTCGCCAACTCAGAACCTTCTCGATAGATAATTGAGGTTTTCTAAGGTGTCAGCGGTATCGTGCATACTTCAAAGCAACTTCTCACGTTAGGCATTTAATGGAACTTCTTGGAATTCTCGCCTTTATTGTTGCGCTGCTGCTTTCTGTAATGATCCATGAGTTTGGGCATTACATAACCGCGCGCAAATATGGGATGTGGGTTTCAGAGTTTTTTGTGGGCTTTGGAAAGAGAATCTGGTCTGTTCAGCGCGGAGAAACTGAGTTTGGAGTCAAAGCGATTCCAGCAGGTGGCTACTGCAAGATCGAAGGCATGTCTCCAAGTGATGAACTTCCTCTCGGGCAAGAAGATCGTGCTTTTTATAGGGCCTCATCTGGCAAGAAGTTAGTAGTTCTAGGTGCTGGATCATTTCTCCACTTTGTTTTGGGTTATCTACTGTTGTTCACTCTTTTTGCTGGCATTGGAACAAATCAAGTTCTGCCAGTTATCAGTCAGGTAGTTCCTAATTCAGCTGCCGAAGCTGCAGGCATCCAACCAGGCGATGAGATTCTTTCCATCAATGGCAAGAAGGTCACCGAGTGGTACAAAGATGTTGAAGTTATTCGTCAGTCAGAAGGCAAAGAGCTCACCCTTATGCTTGATCGCAATGGCCAAGAGATTTCGATAACCGCTTCTGGACGATTGACCGATATTGATGGAACCAAGAGATATGTTCTTGGAATAGTCAATGATGTTGGTTTGAAGCGTTCAGAGCTATCGGTTTCCCTCAAGAACTCTGCAATCGTTACCAAGAGTTTCTTAACAGAGAGTGTTAAATCACTCGCAAAGTTGCCGGAAAAGGTGCCAGCGCTCTGGGGTGCAACTGTTCGCGGTGAAGAGCGAGATGCCAATGGATTAGTTGGTGTTGTTGGTGTGGCACGAGTTTCTGGAGAAGCTGTTGGCAGCGACAAGCTCACTCCGATGGAGCGCTTAGCTACTTTTGTGTTAATTGTTGCAAGCCTTAATATTTTCGTTGGAATATTTAATCTGCTTCCGATACTTCCATTAGATGGTGGACACATGGCTGTTGCAATTGCAGATGAGATTCGTGCCTTCTTTGCTCGTTTGCGAGGTCGTCCGAGACCTGCCCCAATCGATGTGACAGTTCTAACTCCAGTAACAATGGTGGTTTTTGTGATTCTTGCTTGTTTGACCTTGCTTCTTTTGGTTGCAGATGTCATTAATCCAGTGACCCTCAACCTTTAATTCGGCGGTTTTCCCCTGCGTAGTGCAGAATAAAGCCATGGTTGATCTCGGAATTCCAAGTGCACCACCTCCAACGCTGCACCCTCGCCGCAAGACTCGCCAAATGAAGGTTGGCTCTGTCGGTGTTGGTAGCGAATCTCCGGTTTCAGTTCAATCGATGTGCACGACTCTTACGGCAGATGTGAATGCCACATTGCAACAGATCGCAGAGTTAACGGCTTCTGGTTGCCAGATTGTTCGCGTCGCTGTGCCAAGTCAAGATGATGCAGATGCGCTTGCTCAGATTGCTAAGAAATCTCAGATTCCTGTAATTGCTGATATTCACTTTCAACCTAAATACATCTTTGCTGCAATTGATGCGGGCTGTGCTGCGGTGCGAGTTAATCCCGGAAATATTAAACAATTTGATGACAAGGTTAAAGAGGTTGCAAAGGCAGCAGGTGATGCTGGTATTCCAATCCGCATTGGTGTTAACGCTGGTTCATTAGATCCGCGTTTGCTTGCGAAGTACGGAAAAGCAACTCCTGAAGCTTTAGCCGAATCTGCATTATGGGAAGCATCTTTGTTTGAAGAGCATGGCTTTTCAGATATTAAGATCTCTGTCAAGCATCATGATCCTGTAACAATGGTTAACGCCTATCGAATTCTTGCTGCAAAGTGTGATTACCCACTACACCTTGGTGTGACTGAGGCTGGTCCAATTTTCCAAGGCACAATTAAATCTGCAACAGCGTTTGGTATTTTGCTAGCTGAAGGTATTGGCGACACAATCCGTGTTTCACTATCGGCACCTCCCGTTGAAGAGGTAAAGGTGGGAATCTCAATTCTTGAATCTCTCAACTTGCGTCAGCGCAAACTTGAAATCGTTTCATGTCCTTCATGTGGCCGTGCACAAGTTGATGTCTATACATTGGCTGAAAAGGTGCAGGCTGGTTTGGAAGGCATGACCGTTCCATTGCGCGTGGCTGTTATGGGTTGTGTTGTTAATGGTCCAGGAGAAGCACGCGAAGCAGATCTTGGTGTTGCCTCAGGAAATGGCAAGGGACAGATATTTGTTAAGGGTCAGGTCATCAAGACTGTTCCCGAAGCGCAAATTGTTGAAACTCTCATCGAAGAAGCTATGCGCTTAGCAGAAGAAATGGAAGCCGCCGGAGTTGCTTCAGGGCAACCTTCAGTTGATGTTCGATAAGGTTTGCCCATGTTGAAAATGTCTACGCTATTTTTGCGTACTCTTCGCGATGACCCAGCAGATGCTGAGGTTGCAAGCCACAAGCTGCTAGTTCGGGCTGGTTATGTGCGCCGAATTGCCGCAGGAATTTATTCATGGCTGCCACTTGGCGTGATCACACTTCGAAATGTTGAACGTGTGATTAGAGAAGAAATGGATAACGCTGGATTTCAAGAGGTTAATTTTCCAGCCCTACTTCCACGTGAAGCATATGAAACAACCAACCGTTGGGAAGAGTACGGTCCTTCACTATTTCGTTTGCAAGATCGCAAAGGTGGGGATTACCTACTAGGCCCAACGCACGAAGAGATGTTTACCTTGATGGTAAAAGGTGAGTACTCATCGTATAAAGATTTACCACTTAGCATTTATCAGATTCAAACAAAGTTTCGTGATGAAGCCCGCCCACGTAGCGGAATTATCCGAGGCCGAGAGTTTGTTATGAAGGATTCTTACTCATTTGATGTTGATAATGCAGGGCTTGAAGTCTCATACCAAAACCATCGCGAGGCATATGTAAAAACCTTTGATCGCCTGGGGATGAAGTACAACATCGTTAAGGCTGTATCAGGTGCCATGGGTGGATCTAAATCAGAAGAGTTCTTAGCTCCTTGTTCAACAGGTGAAGACACATATGTTTTGTGTCCTAAGTGTGGATTTGCAGCAAATGTGGAAGCGATGGTCACAAAGGTTGATGCTGAGGATTCATCCAAAACTCCAGCGCTAGAAGATTTTGATTCACCAAATACTCCAACGATTGATTCTTTGGTTGAGCTGCTGAATACAAAGTTTGGTGGAGGATTTACTGGGGCCAACACATTAAAAAATGTGATGCTGATGGCAGATAACAAGGCTGTATGCGTACTAGTTCCTGGAGATCGCGAAGTTGATTTAAAGCGTTTCCAAGAAAACCTTGGTGGGGTGCATGAGCTTCGAGTATTTGAAGATGCAGATTTTGCAAAGTTCCCGGGTCTGGTTAAGGGATATATCGGACCACAAGATGCAAAGAAATCTGGAATTACTGTTTATGCAGATCCACGAGTGGCACCCGGAACTTCATGGGTAACTGGTGCCAATAAAAAGGATCGTCATGCTAGAAATGTTGTTAACGGTCGCGATTTCACACCCGATGCGTATGTAGAAGCTGCTGAAGTGCGTGTAGGAGATGCATGCCCAGAGTGTGCAACACCTATTGTTATTGATCGTGCAATTGAGATCGGCCACATCTTCCAACTTGGTCGCAAGTATGCAGAGGCGTTAAATCTGACAGTCCTTGATCAAAACGGTAAGTCGCAGATTGTGACCATGGGTTCATATGGAATCGGTGTAACTCGCGCAGTTGCTGCAATTGCTGAGCAAACTCATGATGAAATCGGGCTTAATTGGCCAGCAGAGTTAGCCCCCGCCAAGGTGCATATTGTTGCTGCAGGTAAAGATGACCTTTTGTTTGAAACAGCACTAAAGCTAGGTACTGATCTTGAGGCACAGGGAATTACAGTCATGTTAGATGATCGCCGGGATGCAAGCCCTGGTGTGAAGTTTAAAGATGCAGAGTTGATTGGCAATCCAATAATCGTTGTTGTGGGCAAGGCTTTGGCTGATGGAAATGTCGAAGTGCGAGTGCGCAAGAGTGGTGACAAAAAAGAGGTTGCACTTGCTAGTGCGGTAGCTTCGATCGCAGAGCTACTTAAGTAATTGTGTTTCAGGATTTAACGCTCGCAACAGCGCTTTTTCTTTTAGCAGCATCCTTCTTTGCAGGCTTTATTGATTCCATTGCAGGCGGTGGTGGTTTGATTCAACTTCCTGCATTGCTGATTGGTTTACCAAAGTCTGAAACTGCAGAGGTGCTTGGAACCAATAAATTGTCGGCAGTATTTGGGACAACAACGGCAGCTGCGCTTTATAGAAAGCAGATTAAACCTGATCCAAAGATTTTGCTTGCGATGGGCCTTCCTGCTTTTCTGGGTTCTGCCGGGGGAGCAGTTCTTGCTTCCAATATTCCAACTAGCAGCATGAGACCAATGGTGTTGGTGCTGCTTATTATTGTTGCGGTTTACACATGGTTTAAACCTGATCTGGGAAAGTTTGAAAATCTACGTCACCTGCCAAAACGCAGAGTACAAATTGCCGCATTTGCCGGGGTGGTAATTGGTTTTTATGACGGAATCTTTGGACCAGGAACTGGATCCTTCTTGATGCTCATTCTTGTTGCATCACTTGGATATGCCTTCATTACCGCTTCTGCAATAGCCAAGGTGGTCAATGTTGCAACCAATGTTGGGGCAATTATGGTCTTTGGAATAAATGGCGCGGTTCTTTGGCAGATTGGAATCATCCTCGGAGTTGCAAATATTTCTGGCGCTGTGCTTGGAGCGCGACTGGCTATAAAGGGCGGCTCTACTTTGGTGCGTAAGGTCTTCTTGCTAGTTACGGTGGCATTGATCGTGAAGGTAGGAATTGCAACCTTTTAATTATTCGCGTTACAATTAAGGCACAACTTAATAGAAAGAAGAGATTTATGGCCCTTAAGGATTTAATCGCCGATGCTATTCGACCTGCTGTAGAAAACGCGGGATTCTTTCTAGAAGATGTTTTTACAAGCAATCCTGGTAATCACCGCATCGTTACCTGCATGATCGACGGAGTTGCCCCACTAAGCCTTGATGAAGTAACAGTTGTTAGCCGTGAAATTTCAGCAATTCTTGATGAGTCACCATTACTGACTGAAGCTTTCACCCTTGAAGTCACATCACCGGGAATCGAGCGACCTCTCACTTTGCCTCGTCACTGGACGAAGAATCTAACCAGAATTGTTAAAGCCACACTCAACGACGACACTGAAGTTTCTGGTCGACTAACTGAGTTTGATGAAGTCAGAGCAATTTTGGTTGAAAACATTAAGGGTCGAATGAAGACTCATGAAGTTGCATTTGCAGATATCAAACGCGCAAACGTAGAGATCGAATTTAATCGCAAGGATGAGATCTAATGCATGTTGAGATGTCAGCCCTAATTGCCCTAACAACTGAAAAAGATATTCATCTAGAAGATCTTATTTATGCAATCGAGGTTGCAGTTCTTGGTGCATACAATCAAACAGAGACAGCTAAGCGTCATGCTAGAGCTCATTTGGATCGAGAGACCGGTGAGATATCTATCCTTGTTCCAATCTTTGGCGAGGATGGGACACGTGTTAGCGAAGAGGTTGATTCACCAGATGGATTCTCACGTATGGCAACATCGACTGCGCGCCAGATAATTAAATTAAAAATGCGTGAAACAAATGACGCAGAGATTGTTGGAGAGTTCACGGCATCAGTGGGAGATGTTATTTCCGGTGTTGTGCAGCAAGGGCGCGATCCCAAGATGATTAACGTCAACCTTGGCCGCGTTGAGGGACGCATCCCGCCACAGGAGCAAGTACCTGGTGAGGTTTACAACCACGGGGATCGCATTAAATGTTTTGTTGTCGAAGTAAAGCAAGGGTTAAAAGGGCCAGAAATTATGTTGTCTCGATCGCATCCAGCACTTGTTAAACAACTATTTGCATTTGAAGTTCCAGAAATTAATGACCGAATAGTTGAAATCATGGCTGTTGCGCGCGAAGCAGGACACAGAACAAAGCTTGCGGTGAAAACACATCGCGCAGGAGTTAGCGCAAAAGGATCATTGATTGGTCCAATGGGATCTCGAGCACGCGCCGTTATGGATGAATTACACGGAGAAAAGATTGACATTGTTGATTGGTCTGAAGATCCAGCAGAGTTTGTCGCAGCAGCACTTGCTCCTGCAAAGGTCAGTTCAGTTGAAATCACCGATCTTGCAACACGCAGTGCAAAGGTGATTGTTCCGGATTACCAGCTGTCGTTGGCCATCGGAAAAGATGGACAGAACGCTCGTCTGGCTGCGCGATTGACTGGCTGGCGTATTGATATTCACCCAGACACAGTTGTTCCCCCTGCCACAGACGCAGCATTATGACTGGAGGGCTCTAGTTGGGTACCATGAGCCAGTTGGATTCAGACTTTCCGGTACGTAGCTGTATTGGCTGCCGAAAGAAGGCGAACCCAGCAGCATTAATTCGAGTGGTTTTGATTGATGGGAAGTTACTCCCAGATATCAAAGGCGGTGCTCCAGGTCGGGGCGCTTGGCTTCACAAGAAGTGTGCAGAAGGTGCGATAAGTCGAGGCGCTTTTCGTTTTGCTTTTAAGCACGATGAGGCGATCGATGTATCGGAACTTCTGAAGTTTCTTGAAAGCTAGTTCGGTTAATAACTCACAACGAATGGATATGAAAGTTATGAAACTCAAATGAGCTCGTTAGAACTATGAGGTCGTTCAACTAAGGCTTGCATTTGAGAAAATGCGGGCCAAGACAGGAGAAATGTGTCAAAGGT
>JBIILL010000069.1:0-5678 GCA_044232665.1 Candidatus Planktophila sp.
CTAGCTCTTTTTAACCTCTCGATAGAAGTTTTCATGCTGGCCGATTGAATGCCAGGTAACAATCTTCTTGGTGGTGTTAAAGGTGTAACCAAGTAACCATTCTGATCTGCCAACTTTGAACTTATATACGAATAAGTTTGAGAGATCGCCAATCTTTTCAGTGCCTATCTCTGGCTTCTTAACGATGGCATCCATAGCCTCGTGAATTGATTCCAGCTCACGCTTAAAGAGTTTTTTGTAGGAGCGAGAAAAGCGAGTTGTTTGATTTTCTTGATAGGCCAATTAGGTCTCGCGACGTTTAAATGATTTTTTGTCTTTTTCAGGCGTCTCAAGTGATGCTAATGAATCAATCACGAAATTAACGGGTAAATCAGGGTTATCTATGCATGCTCGACCCACTTGTGCCCAAAACTCAATCTGGCCAGCGATAGTGCGATGTTCAACGGCTGCTTCTTTTTTAGCGCGGTTGTATAGATCAGGTTCGATTCTTACTGGCATGCTCATGAGGATAGTTTACTACATTTGTAGTAAACCTGACATTCAGGTTTAGATGTGGGTACTTGCGGCATCAGAGAGTAAGTGCAACAAAGAGTGCCGTACTGGTACTACTGTGGTACCATTTGCCTATGGCTATGAATCTACGGCTCTCCCCCCAGCAAACTGAGGCGCTGCGCAAAGCAGCATCCCAGGATGGCATTTCAATGCAAGAAGCTGCGCTGGCAGCAATTGATACCTACACATCTCGAAGAAGCCAACGCTTGAAAGAGGCAATTCAACGTATTGCTGTAGAAGATGCTGAGTTACTCAAGCGGCTAGCTCAATAGTGGCCGATACCGATTACTTATCCTTTGAAGATCTCATTGAAATTGGAACTGCTTTAATTCCTGGCTTTGCCATTCGCGACATAGGTCTCTTGCAATCGTCAGCTGCCCGCCCCCAAACATCTGTCTATGGAAAAGATGCCTATAAGACCTTTCCCATCAAGGCGGCGGCGCTGATGCATTCACTGGCCCGAAATCACTGTCTTGTTGATGGAAATAAGCGACTTGCATGGGCGGGAACAAGGGTGTTTTGCCTGATGAATGGTTTTGATTTAGTGATGAGTATTGATGATGCCGAGGAACTGGTTCAAGCCACAGCACAAGGAAAATTAGATGTTCCTGCCCTGTCGGTTCAATTAACCAAGCATCTTAAGAAGGCTTAAGCAGAAAGAGCGCTTAGCCTCTCCACTTCCGCACTACTTAGCTCAACAACCTGAATGATCTCTTCCAACTGCGGCACTGTGCGAGCTGATGCAATTGGAGCACTCACTGTTGGTTGCGCTCGCAGCCAACCAAGGGCAATTGCACCAAGTGGAGCGTTGTGATTCTTTGCGATTTCATCCATTGCAGTTAGGACTGCGTAGTTCTTATCTGTTGCATACCCTCTTGCACCGGCTGCTCGCTTTGAATCTACTTCTGTAACTCCTGGGCGGTACTTTCCTGTTAAGAAACCACGTGCAATGCCATAGAAAGGAATATTTGTAATTCCAAGCTCTGCCACAGTTGTTTCCATCTCTCCCTCATACTTGTTGCGATCAACTAAGTTATAGAGATCTTGAACTGCAATATATGAAGGCAGGTTGTTCTCATCACTAAACTTCATTGATTCACGTAGGCGAGCAGGTGTGAAGTTAGAGGCTGCGATGTAGCGGACCTTGCCCTCTGCGATTAATTGGGCGTAAGCACCAAGTGTTTCTTCGAGTGAGACTGTCTCATCATCTTCGTGGCTGTAATAGAGATCGATGTGATCGGTTTGTAGACGATCCAATGACTCTTCACAGGCTGCAAGTATGTTCTTTGCAGACAATCCACGGCGACGATCCATCTTTGACACCTTGGTTGCGATAACCATGTCTGCTCTGTTGCTTCGAGACTTCATCCAAGAACCAATAACAGATTCTGATTCTCCGCCAACATGGCCCTCAACCCACTGGTTATACATATCTGCCGTGTCGATGAAGTTACCGCCATGGCTTTTGTAGGCATCCATCACTAGGTGGCTTTCCTCTTGGGTGGCGTTGCCACCAAAGATGTTGCTGCCTAGGCAGAGTTCATGAACTACAAGGTCAGATTCCGGGATAGTGATCATGGCGTCAGATTAAGGCACAATTACGCACATGGCGACTACAACAGGAGGATTTTCAAGTGAAGGGTTGGCTTTAGAGTCCAGAACACTTGAACTGGAATCCCTGTCGCAAAAAGAGGCGATTGAAATAGGCGAGATCGCGATGGATTTTGGCTTTGCCAGAGGATTAACAATTGCTGTTGAGGTGCGGTTAAAGGAGTGGACTGTTTTTCATGCATCGCTGCCTGGAGCAACTCCCGACAATGATGCATGGATAGCCCGCAAAGCACGAGTAGTACTGGCAACAGGTAATTCGACAATGTTTGAACGAGTACTAGCTGAAGAGCAAGGTATTGATTGGTATGCCGTCAAAGGTTTGCCAGAAGAGACACATGCAATCCATGGTGGTGGATTACCACTGAACGTCAAGGGCATGGGCTGTGTTGGTATTTTGTTGATTAGTGGATTACCTCAGGTGCAGGACCATTTGTTGGGTGTGGAAGTGTTAACAGAGTTCTTGGCACGTAAGGGAGAGCTGCTGTGAGCATCTGGGTGTGTGGTGAAGTTTTAATTGACATTTTGCCAACAGGTCCAGTTGTTGGTGGCGGTCCAGCAAATACTGCAAAAGCACTTGCTCGTTTGGGTCATGATGTTGATTTCATTGATGGTATTTCAACTGATGCATATGGTGTGAGTGCACGTAAAGAATTAGAACGAGATGGCGTGGGACTCTCACTGTCACTCACAAGTGACAAGCCAACCTGCACAGCAACAGTTACTTTGGATTCAAACGGTTCTGCCTCATATGAGTTTCTGATTGATGGCACAGCAACCTTTGACTTCTCACCTTCGTGGTTGCCAGATCCAGAGCGGTTAAAGCCTTCTGTATTACACATCGGCACCCTTGTAACAATCGTTGAGCCTGCATCTAGCATCTTGTTTGATTGGGCTGTTAAGTGCGCAGAGCTTGCACCTGTTGTCTTTGATCCCAATGTGCGCTCATCTGTTGTGGGAGACAGAGAGAAGTACCGCGCAGCTGTTGAAAAATGGGTTGGAATATCAAGTGTTATCAAGCTTTCTGATGATGATATTTCCTGGCTTTATCCAGATGTTGCTATGGATGAAGTAGCAAAGGGTTGGATCGCAAATGGTGCTTCCTTAGTTGTTGTGACACGTGGTGCTAACGGCATCATTGGTTATACCGAGCATGGCTTTGAAGAGGTCAATAGCGCCAAGGTTACTGTCGTTGACACTGTTGGTGCTGGTGACACTGTGGGTGCCATTCTGGTTGAGGGCATCATTAATCACTCTGTTTTAGGATTACATGGACAGGTACTTAACTCAGTTCTAGATCGCGCAGCAATAGCTGCAGGCATTACCGTTTCACGTGCTGGCGCTCAGCCACCGCGATGGCATGAATTAGTGGAAGCGTTGGATGCATAATGCAATTTATTGATGATGCTGAGTTTCAGATCGCAATTGATGATGACAATGGTGCGCGCATCACCTCTCTTAAATGGAGAGAAAATGAGTTTGCTGTTCCCTTTCGTGGACAGGTCCACACCTCTGGTTGGTATGCGATGGCGCCATGGGCTGGACGCATCAAAGAAGGTTTAATTACAAATAGTGCAGGAGATCAGATTCAACTGCCAGCAACTATTGATCCACCCCATGCTTTGCATGGGTTTGGACTTATCTCTTCTTGGCAAGAGATTGGTCCTGGTCGCTCACTACTTCATTTGCCATCTCCTTATGGCAATGCAACTGTTGAGCAAAAAATTGAAGTCTTAGATGATGCAATCCGTTGGTCACTTGAATACGATGACAATGGTTGTGATCTGCCTGCGTGGTTAGGTTTTCATCCGTGGTTTGCTCGTGATCTTGAGCGCGGTGGAAGTGCCGAAATCGAATTTGATGCAACAGAGATGTTGATTCGTGGCAGTGATGGCATTCCAACTGGAAAGAGAAGTGCTCCAACTCCTCCACCTTGGGATGACGCCTTCACCGGCATTAAGGGCACTCCTGCTGTTGTTTGGGAGGATGTGGCACGGATTTCTATTGAGTGTGATGCTCCGTGGTGGGTTGTTTATAGTGAAGATTCTGATGGAGTTTGTTTAGAGCCACAGACCGCGCCTCCTGATGCGCAGAACTTAGGAATAAGTGGTGAGAACTACATCGAAGCTTTATTTGTTTTTGAATCACTGGAATAAGATCTGCCAATGATTAATCGCGACCGTTTAGCTACGCTTCGTAAAGTTGAAGATGAGCGCTTTTTAGCTTTGCATCCAAAATCTGGAGAGCTCTTTAAGAAGGGCCAGGCAAATATGCCTGGCGGAGTTCCTATGTCGTGGATGGCTAAGTGGCCAGGGCAGTATCCAATCTTTATTGAAAGCGCTAAAGGTGCGCGCTTTACCGATGTTGATGGCAACAGCTACATAGATTTTTGTTTAGGTGACACAGGGTCGATGACAGGTCACTCACCGGATGCAACTGTTGCAGCTATTAGAGAACAAGCCGGTAAGGGCATAACAGCAATGCTTCCCACTGCAGATGCTTCTATCGTCTCTGCAGAGCTTGCTAGACGCTTTGGATTGCCGCTGTGGCAGTTCACGGTCTCTGCAACGGACGCAAACCGTCACGTTATTCGCTACAGCCGCATGATTACAGGTCGATCAAAGATTGTTGTTATTGATCGCTGCTATCACGGCTCTGTCGATGAAACCTTTGCAACGTTAGATGACACCGGAAACACAGTGGCCCGCGAAGGAAATATCGGAGCACCTGTTTCACTTGATCAAACAACGCGCGTAGTTGAATTTAACGATATTGCCGGCATGGAAAAAGCCTTGGCACATAATGATGTTGCAGCGATCTTGATGGAGCCTGCAATGACAAATGTGGGCATTGTGTTGCCACAGGCTGGTTATTTAGTGGCTGTGCAAGAGCTTGCAAAGAAGTATGGAACTATTTTGATTATTGATGAGACCCACACAATCTCTGTGGGCCCTGGTGGCATGACAGCAGATCAGGGATTAAAGCCAGACTTTTTAACAATTGGTAAAGCAATTGGTGGCGGCATTCCAACAGGAACATTTGGCATGACGCAGGCCATGGCTGATTCAATCAAGAAGATGGTTGAGCTAGAAATCATTGACACAGGTGGTATTGGTGGCACCTTGGCAGGTAATGCTTTGTCTTTGGCTGCAATGCGCGCCACTCTTACACAAGTTCTAACCCAAGAAAACTTTGATCGCATGATTGAGTTAGGTACTCGTTGGTCAGATGGTGTGGATGCGGCAATTGATGAGTTTGATCTGCCATGGAGCTGTAATCGTTTAGGTGCTCGTGCGGAATACATATTTGGCAAAGTTGCACCAGTTACTGGGGCAGATGCCAACAACGCAGGCGACTTTGAGTTAGAGCAGTACATCCACCTACGTATGCTCAACGATGGCTTTTTGATTACCCCGTTCCACAACATGGCGTTGATGTGTCCGGATACGACTGTGGCCGATGTGGATGCCCATACGAAGGCGTTTCGCAGTATGTGCTGGGAATTAGTCCTCTAAAGG
>JBIILL010000014.1:0-16871 GCA_044232665.1 Candidatus Planktophila sp.
TAACTTAATTCCGCCGACAGCTGCTGCGGCAATAACACTCAATTCCCAACCAAGTCCAGTTACAGGGTCTGAACGTTGCAACTTACTCATGAGCAAGATTCCAGCGAATGCTGAAAGCCCACCGCATAACATAAAAAGACCAATTTTGATTTTATCTACTTTGATGCCCGATAAGCGCGCGGCAACTTGGTTACCGCCAATTAAATAGAATTTGCGACCAAGGACGCTGCGACGTACAAATTGATCTGAACACATAAAGAGAATTAGAAAAATCCAGACGACAGAGGGAAAGCCCAAAATCATGGGTCTTGATAAATCTCCCGCGTTTTGAGGTAAAGGATAAACCGGGTCACCACCACTTAGGACGTATGAAATTCCTCGAGCTAAGAAGAGCATTGCAAGAGTTGTGATGAATGCAGGAATTCCTATTTTTACTGTGATAAATCCATTTAAGAATCCAACAAAAGTACCAATACCTACTCCGAGTAAAACTGCAACCGGCAAGGGTAAATTCCAACCGGCGAGCATCATTCCGGTAGTGATTGATCCGAGTGAGGCAATAGCTCCGACGGAAAGGTCGAGTTCTCCGACAATCATTAAGAGTGCTTGGCCGATTAATACAATTCCGGTGTAAACAACTGTGACTAGCAGGATTTTTAAACTAGCTACAGAGGCAAAGTACTCATTAAAGGTCGAGAAGAGAATTAAGGTTCCAACGAAAACTATAAAAAGACCGAGCTCAGGAACTTTTTGGAATATCTGAACTCTCTTTTTTGCATCAAGACTCATAGTCGCCATTTTGATCCAAACTCCTCACGAAATCGCTAGTGCTAGCGCTCACCTATCTGAACCCGCCATAAATAACGTTTTGTTATACATCAAGTGATGCACAGTCAAAATGTTACTTACTTCAGTTTTACCATTGACTTTGGTAGCCCGTTCAGGAAGCATACCTGAGAACAGTTAATTGTAAACAGATGAAATGATGTTTATTTTTAACTTCTACTCTAGGAGGAGTGTTAAAGAATGATCAAAAAGCATAAGAGAAGTAGCAGTACCTTAAAAATAATGGCTTTGCTTTCAGTTTCAGCGCTTTTGTTATCAGCCTGTTCATCAGACACAGCTGACAACGCTGCGACTGGCGATGCTGGCGGAACAGCAGCTTCAAAGGTTTATACACCTTTGTCGACAGCGCCATGCGACTTGAGCGAAAAGTCAATTACTTTCTTGTCAGTTCTTAAGGGTCACCCAACTCTTAGACTTTGGCAACAAGGTTTCTTGGATCAAGCAAATTCACTTGGATTTAAGAGCGCGACAATCGTTTCACCTGATGAGGCTGACTGGACTAAGGCAGTAACACTTGGTGAAGGCGTTCTTGCAACTGGAACTGACGGACTTGTACTTGGCTTCGTTGACCCAGTTGAAAAGGATCTAATTGCAAAGTTTGCAGCGAAGAAGATTCCAGTAGTAGTTGGACACGTTCAAACTAAGCCAGAAGAATATCCTGGCGTAATTGCCTATGCAGCTTTCGATCCAAAGGCATGGGGTGCTGACGCAGCCGATGCAATTGGTGAAAAAATTGGCGGCAAGGGAACTGTCGCAGTTACTGAGGGCGGATTCAACCCAGTAGAAGATGCTGTTGCAGCTTCTTTCACCGCTCGTATGAACGAAATGTATCCAGATGTAAAGGTTCTAAAGCCTGCTGAAGAAGGATTCGATGTGCCAAAGGCGATTGCTAAAGCAGTTGCTATTGCACTTGCTAATCCAGATCTAGTTGGAGCAGTGGGAACTACAGGTGGAAGCCCTGTTACATGGGCTGGAGCATCCGATCAAATTGGTAAGTCAATTTGGGCTATCGGACCTGATGCAACTCGTCCAAATCTTGACGCCGTTCGCGACGGAAAGATTCTTGGAATTGCTGCACAGCCAGGCTATGAAGAACATCAAATGGCGGTTGACATTGTTGCTAACGCAATCTGTGGAAACCCACCAGCACAATATGCTAATGATTTGCCAACACCTATCGTATTCGCTGATGGATTGGCACCTTATTACCAAGTTGTAGATGCAATTGATGCTCGCGTAGCAAAGAAAGACTGATTAGGAAGAACTAAGAAATAAAGGGTGAACCAAGCTACTGTTTAGGAGTAGCTTGGTTCACTTTCTTAATTGATTATTTAATCTCGCTTTTATATCTTTAATGAGGGAAGGTAAATGTAAATGGCTAATTTATCGAGCACTACCTACGCCCTTGAAATGATTAAAATAAACAAGAGTTTTGGTCCAGTCGTTGCATTGGCTGATGTGTCACTTAAGGTTAAAGTCGGAACAATCCATGGCTTAATCGGCCAAAATGGCGCCGGCAAATCAACATTAATGAAAATTCTCAGTGGTATTTATCCGTACGGCACCTTTGATGGTGAAATAAACGTTGCCGGCGAGGGCGTGAAGATGAGTTCGCCGCTTGATGCACAATTGCGCGGGATATCGATCGTTCCACAGGAAATTACGGTAGCGGACACTCTTACAGTGGCAGAAAATATTTTGCTTTCTGAATTCGGAATGAACCCGAGAGGTATTTATTCGAAGAAAAAGAGCTCACAAAAAATAAAAGAGTTTTTAGCTGCTAATGAAATACCGCTAATTGCCGATCAAATTGTATCCGAGCTCAGCTTACATAAAAGACAAATTCTAATGATAGCTAGTGCTCTTTATAAGGCACCCAAGGTTCTGGTTTTAGATGAGCCAACTTCAAGTCTGACTTCGGATGAAATTGAAAATCTCTTTTCTATAGTGAGAAACTTAAAGAAGCGTGGATTTACAACCGTTTTCATCACTCACAAGCTCCCAGAAATTCTTGAACTTTGTGATGCAGTTTCAATCTTGCGTGATGGAAAAACGGTACGAACCAGTGAACGTTCAGAGTTTGATGCAAATCAATTAGTTAGCGACATGATAGGAAGAAAATTAGGCGATCTTTACCCTACAAAGACCGTTCTACCAAAAAGTGCGAAGGTTATTTTCTCAGCACGCGATTTAGTTGTCGAGAATCCTCGCAAGCCTGGCGAGAAAATGGTTTCTGCATTTTCCTTCGATCTACATGCCGGTGAAATACTTGGCTTAGGAGGACTCGTAGGCTCTGGAAGAACAGAGATTCTTCGAGCACTATATGGTGATAATCGAGTGCTAGCCGGAAAACTTGAGTTAGAGGGTAAGGAGATATCCTCTACAAACATCCCTTCTGCAATCAGTTCTGGCATTGGATATGTAACTGAGGATAGAAAATTAGAAGGCCTCTTTTTCAATTTAGAAATTAGGTCAAACGCGACAGCAAGCATCTTGGATAAGTTCACTCGGCGCGGCGTCTTACAAAAAAGGAAAGAAAAGGTTGTTGCAAAAGAGATTACTGAATCTCTGGCCGTGAAACCCCAAGATATTTTCGAAATGATTGCGAATTTGAGTGGTGGCAATCAACAGAAAGTTTTAATTGGTAAGGGTTTATTGGCCAAACCAATTATTTTTATGCTTGACGAACCCACAAAAGGCGTTGATATCGCCTCTAAAGCTGAGATTTATCGAATCGTCAGTGACTTAGCAAAGCAAGGAGTTGGCATTATTTTGGTATCGAGCGAATTTCCAGAATTATTAGCGCTTTCTCATCGAATATTAGTCTTTTCAGGTGGTGCAATGATTGGCGAAATGACAGGTGATTCCACCAAGGAGCAGGACTTGATGATGATGGCGATTGGTCAATCATGAGAATTAATTTGAAAAGTTCCACACACTTGTCACCTTTTGTGAAAAGAGTGATTTTTGTGGCTGTTGTATTTGCCATTTTTGCAGGACTCAATCCTGCTTTCGCAAATTACGCCAGCATTCTTTCAATCATTCAAGGAATTGCATTTGTAGGAATTGCATCAGTTTTCTTGGTATTGCTGATTACTGCTGGAGAGTTCGACATCTCAATTGGTGCTACTGCAGCACTAAGTGCTTTGACTCCGGCAATTTTGGTTACTAAACAGGGTTACAACATTCCGACGGCGCTATTAATTACCTTAGGAGTTGGCGCTTCAGTTGGTTTGTTAAATGGCCTAGTTGTGATCTATGGAAAAGTTCCCTCATTTATTGCAACTATTGCAATGTTGTTTATGTGTAAGAGTTTGGCAACATATATCTCTGAAGGTAAAGGAATTTCAGACTTCCCAGATTTATATGATGGGTTCAAGGAGACTCTATTTGGACAGTATTTCTCAATATTAGTTTTTATCGCCTTTATATTCGTAGGTGAGTTTATTCTTAATCGAACTAATTTTGGAAAGGTAATCGCGGCAGTTGGTAGCAACCCAGAAGCTGCTCGAACTGCAGGAATTAATGCCAATCGAGTTAAGTTGACTCTTTTCGTGGCAACTGGGTGCGGTGCAGCTTTGGCTGGATTTCTCTCTTTGGTCCACTTCAATAGCGCATGGTTCACCCTAGGTTCTGGCTGGGAGTTGTTGGCAATTGCTGGCTTGGTTATCGGTGGTACAAGTTTGTTTGGCGGAAGAGGAACAGTCATTGGCCTATTTCTGGGGCTGCTCCTTATGCAAGTTGTAGCCAGCGGAATGGTTGCATCTCGAATTGATCCGTGGTGGCAGACCGTAATTACTGGAGTAATTGTATTAGTCTCTCTGAGCGTCGACATGAAACGAAAGAAGGTTAAAACCGATGCCACCTAAGGCTTCGTTTATCCCCAACAGATTTGATAATAAAGTTGTAATTGTTACAGGAGCAGAGTCAGGTATCGGTAAGGCAACTGCAACCAGATTTGCGCAAGAAGGTGCGATTGTTCACGGCCTAGGCTTGCGTGCAGAAATTGGCGATGCTTGGGTTAAAGAGATGGCTAGTTCTGGTTTAAAGGTTAATTTTACGGTTTGCGATTTGAGAAAATCCGCTGAAATAGCAAAAGTTGTCAATGGAATTGGAGAAGCTAACTCCGGAATTGATGTTGTTGTTAATAATGCTGGAACTTTCTTATTCAGAGCGGTTGATGAAACTTCAGAAGATGAATGGGATAACGTATTAGATACAAATCTAAAAGGAGTTTTCTTAGTTTCTAAGTATGCGATTCCCTTTTTGCGCAAAAGAGGTGGCGGATCAATTATTAATGTTGCTTCGGTGCATGCATTTGCAACGATGGAGAAGGTTGCTGCTTACGCTGCTAGCAAGGGTGCTGTCGTAGCCTTAAGCAGACAAATGGCAATTGATTACACAAAGGATTTGATTAGAGTAAATTCAGTAGTTGTGGGCGGAGTAGATACGGATATGTCTACTGCTCATGCATTAGCTATCGGCAGACCGCTTGCAGATCTTGGTTTTGATTCGGATGAAACCAAACTTGGCAGAGCTGCTCAGCCACATGAAATTGCTGCAGGTATTACATTCTTGGCCTCATCCGATGCCTCATTTGTAATCGGGGCTCCCTTCATCATCGATGGCGGGCTTTTAACCGATCTTTAGTATTGAATGCAAAACATTTCTTAATCGCCTCTGGTGGAGATCACGCTCCATCTGGATTGCAGGATTCACCCCTGTTTAGCCTAAGATTCGGTTTGGCCCCGATAGCCCAATGGCAGAGGCAGAGGACTTAAAATCCTCCCAGTGTGGGTTCGACCCCCACTCGGGGCACCATTTCTAAGGTGCTTTTAAGCATGTGAGCGCGCTTATATTTCGCCCCAGAGGATTCTTTTGCGTACGATTATGGTGCTTCACAACCACGGAAACTCTCCGTGGCCCTACAAAAGGAGAGAAAAGATATGCGCAGTTCAAACCCTGTTCTTGGACGGGCGTTTAATCAGCGTGGATACGCTGCATTTGATCCGAGCACAATTAACTCAGACCCAGCAGCGCTAGAGAATTTGTATAACTCACCTGCAGCTTCATCATTGCGTACAGGTCGTATGACTATTGATGATGTTGTTACACGCACCGGAATTTTATTCGCAGTTCTTGTATCTGTCGGTGCAGTTGCATGGACACTTAACCTCGGTGGCGGAGCGCTAATGCTCGGCTTTATCGGTGGACTTGTCCTTGGAATGGTAAATGCATTTAGCAAGACCGTTAAGCCAGCACTTGCAATTGCATATGCAGCTTTCCAAGGTCTTGCACTTGGCACACTCAGCCAGCTTTACAACACTGTCTATGACGGAATTGTTAGCCAGGCAATCCTTGTAACAATCAGCGCATTTGCAGGAATGCTTTTTGCTTATAAGAGCGGACGCATTCGTGTAACACCTAAGTTCACAAAGGTTCTAACTACAGCACTTATTGGTTACCTAGTTCTAGCACTAGTTTCATTTGTTGCATTCTTGTTCACAGGTTCAAGTGTCTACAACGTTGGTGGACTTGGATTAATCATTGCAACTGGTGGAATGGTTCTTGCAGCTTTCTTCTTGATCCTAGATTTTGATTCAATTCAAAACGGAATCGCAGCAGGAGCTCCTGAATCAGAGTCATGGAGAGCAGCATTTGGTCTCATGGTGACAATCATTTGGCTATATATGGAAGTTCTACGCGTACTTTCAATTTTGCGTGGTAACGACTAATTAATTAGAGATCTTCATCGAGGGGCCTCAGGTTTTTAACCTGGGGTCCTTCGACATTTCTGGTCTCAGGGATTTTATAGACAAGGACAAGTGCGATTGCAAAGATTGCTGCAGAGAAGCCAAATGCGGTTCTATAAGAGTAAACATCTGAAATCCAGCCAATAATGATTGGCCCAAAGATCATTCCGGCATCTCCTGCCATCTGGAAAATGGCAATTACTTTGCCACCCTTACCTTTCATGACATCGCCAACCATGCTGGCAGGAGTTGTGGAAAGGAAAGCACCTCCAAAGCCCAAAACGATCATGGAGAGCAAGAACATCCACGTATTGACTGCAAATGTAAGAATCAAAACTCCAACAAAGACAATATTTGCACCGATTATTGAAGCTGCGCGGCGTCCTTTTTCATCAGAGAACCGTCCTGCCTTAAGCAGAATCGCACCTTGGACTATCGCAGATAGTGCAAAGCCATAACCAACTACAGCTGTTGTTGAGTTTAATTCTTCAGTAACAAAAACCGGCAGGATCGAAGCTCGCATCCCAAAGAAAACCCATGTGCCGATAAATGCTAAGACAAGTGCAATTCGGTAGGCAGGCATAGCAAGTGCTTCCCGAATAGTTGTTGCACTCTCAGCCTTGCTGTCTTTCACCTTTGCACCAATTGAATCTCCCTTCAAGAAGAACAGTGCAACAACTCCGGAGCAAAACAACAAAACTGAGTACACAAAAAATGGTGCTCGTAATGAAATGACAGAGAGCAAACCACCAATAGCAGGCCCTGCCATTCCTCCAACAATAAATGAGCCTTGATATACCGACTGCACTTGCCCACGTTGATCATCACCTACTGATCGCAAAATTACTGAACTTGCTGCAACCGAGAACATGGATGAACCCAAGCCACCTGCTCCTCTGAAGAACAGTAACTGCTCATAGCTTTGAGCAACTCCTGCTAAGAAGGTAAAGAGTGAAACCATGAATACACCAGTTGAGAAAACCGCTCTTTCGCCAAATTTATCAACTAGAACACCAGAAATTAGCCCTGATGCAAAACGGGTAATTGCAAAAGCAGAGACCATCAAACCAATTGCTGCGTTGTTCACCCCAAATGATTTAGCAAAGACTGGAATTGCTGGCATGATAATTCCAAAGCCAACTGCAACAAAAAAGGATGCTGCAATAAGGATCGATACTTCGCGAGGTAAATCCTTAAAAGGTGAGCCCTTCAAGCCGAGCGCCCTTGAAAGAACCTGTCATTTGGGTGGATAAGGGACATGAAGGTAAGGTTACTGCGTGAAGTCCGTTATCGCCGAACACTTAGTCAAGACCTATCGCAAAGGCGAGGTCGTAGCACTCAATGATTTGTCCTTAGATGTTGAAGAAGGCACTGTTTTAGGCGTACTTGGACCTAATGGCGCTGGGAAAACAACAACTGTGAGAATACTCGCAACGCTATTAAAGCCAGATTCTGGACACGCAACTGTTGCAGGTATTGATGTTATTAAGCATCCTGACAAAGTCCGCGAACAAATCGGTCTATCTGGTCAATATGCAGCAGTAGATGAGACATTAACTGGGTGGGATAACTTGGTGATGTTTGGCCGTTTGTATCACCTCGGTCGTCAATCATCTATTGATCGTGCCAATGAACTACTAGAACGCTTTGATTTAACAGAAGCGGCACGTCGTCCCATCAAAACCTATTCAGGCGGAATGCGTCGCCGCCTTGATTTAGCTGCATCATTGATTGTTAAGCCAAAGATTTTGTTCCTAGATGAACCAACAACTGGATTAGATCCACGTGGTCGTCAAGATATGTGGTCGGTTATTCAAGAGTTAGTTAAAGGCGGCGTAACACTTCTGCTGACGACTCAGTATCTAGAAGAGGCTGATCAATTAGCAGATGAGATCGCAGTGATTGATCGCGGAACTGTTATTGCTCGCGGAACATCTGATTCTTTGAAAAAGCAGGTCGGGGGAGAGCGTTTAGAGATCACTGTCGAGCCTGAAGATCTTGCTACAACAAATGAAATTGTCGCAAAGATCAGTGGTCATGCGACCCACGTTGACTTGCGAACAGTAAGTGCGCCTGTCCTTCATGGATCAAAGGATCTTATGGAGGCTCTGCGGGCTATGGATGAGGCAAAGATTCATCCATTAGATATTGGTTTAAAGCGTCCTTCTTTGGATGATGTATTTTTATCACTAACAGGACATGTTGCAGAAGAGACAGTTGTAGAACCTATTGCTAAAAAGAAGCGAGGTGGCAAGAAGTGAAAAATGCGATTCATGATGTAATGGTCATTACAAAGCGCCAGCTTCTGCAATTAGCCCGTGTGCCTGAACTTCTTGTTTTCTCGACAATCCAGCCAGTGATGTTCGTTTTACTATTCCGCTTTGTATTTGGTGGTTCTATTGATTCAGGCCAGCCAGGTGGCTATGTCCAACTACTTATGCCTGGAATCTTCGTGCAAACAGTGGCCTTTACCTTAGCTTCAACTGCAGTCGGGTTAGCAGAGGATATGAAGAAGGGTTTAATCGATCGCTTTAGATCTCTGCCAATCTCACGTGGTGCGGTAATTATCGGTCGCACCTTTGGTGACGCGCTCCTTAACATTTTGGTTCTAGTTGTCATGGCACTTGCTGGCTACGCAGTTGGATGGCGTCCAACCTCAGGAATTGTGCAGACAACCTTGGCTTTCTTGTTCTTATTCATGTTTGGTTACGCACTTTCTTGGATCGGAATCTTGGTTGGTCTTTCAGTGAAAGAGGCCCGAACCGTCCAGAGCGTTGGTTTCCTAGTTACCTTCCCGCTGACCTTCTTATCTAATGCCTTTGCGCCAACAACTGGAATGCCAAGAGCGTTGCAGTACTTTGCGGAATGGAACCCCGTTTCAACAATGGTGGCTGCGTGCCGTCAGTTGTTTGGTCTAAAAAACGAGTTTGGCGCCACAGCTAACTCTTGGCCAAGCCAAAACCCGCTTGAGACTTCACTGTTGTATATGGTTATTTTGATGGCGATCTTTATTCCGCTCAGTATTAGAAAGTATAAGAACTACTCAAACTGATTTAGAGGTAGAACTCGGCGGCAACAATCTCAACTGAGATTTCGCGACCATTGGGTGCGGTGTATGAAACCTTGGCACCAATTTCTTGATTTAACACAGCAGCGCCAAGTGGAGATTTTTCGCTGTATACATCTAAATCACCTGATGAAATTTCACGAGAACCGATTAGAAACTTCATTTCATCGCCAGCGATAATCGCTGTGACAACCATTCCTGCTCCAACTTTTCCATCGGCACTTGCTGGCGGAGTTCCGATGTGGGCATTTTCAAGCATCTGCTTGAGTTGGCGAATACGAGCTTCCATCTTGCCTTGCTCATCACGAGCAGCGTGGTAGCCACCATTTTCTTTTAAGTCGCCTTCAGCGCGTGCTGCTTCAATCTTTGCAGTAACTTCTTTACGGCCAGGACCTTCAAGCTGAGTCAGCTCAGCACGCAAGCGATCAGCAGCTTCTTGGGTCAGCCATGTCTGTGTCATAAGGGGTAAAGGTACTGGCTACTTACTTGGCGCGACAAGTTGATACATCAGCGTTAACAGCCAGGTTACGCGTAGGAACGATGCTGACCAGTTCAACCTTTTCTTTTCCGGAAGGAATTTCAACATCAATTTGTCCAACAATGTCTTTATAGAAATCACGGGCAATTACTGTGCAGATAGATACTGCCTCTGCACTATCGCGTTCAACAAAGTAGCGAACACTCACCTCGCGATTACTATCAACGGTAAATGAAATTAGCTGCACACGGATCTCAGGATTGGAGTGATACAAACCAGCCCATGTAATCCAGCCAACACCGACTATTGCGGTTATCAGGGCAATCCCCACCCAACTGCGCTTTTTGCGCAGGCCGTAGCGCTCGTTGTAGTCAAACGGCTCTTGCGATTGCATGGGATGATTATGGCATGACTAAAGACATTGATATGGGCGCGGCCGGCTCTCTAACCGTTGCTTTGCTAGTCGTCGCTTTTGCATTCTTGATGCGAAGTTTTTATAAGCGTTTCATGGGCGTAGATCGAAGCGATGACTCCAGCAAGTAATTTTTTCACCAAAGCTTCTCAAGCAGTTGCAGTTATTGCACTAGCTGCAATTTTTGTTGGGCTAGGTATTTGGCAATTACAACGTGCTGCAGATTTAAAAAATAGTTTGAAGGTTGCAACAACTATTGACACACAAGTTGTTCAGCTAGAAAGTGTTACCACTCCTCGAGTCTCTTTGCCTCCAGCTGCAATCAATAAAACTGTTGCTGTCTCAGGTCAATACATCCAAAACTTTAGAGCCCCAGATCAGATAGATGGAGATGGCAAGCAATCTGATTGGGAAGTTGCCTTGCTGCAAATCGGCACAGATTCTGCAATCTTGGTTGTTCGGGGATTGTGGTCTGAGCGTTTGCTTAACCCAGACATCCAGCAATCCATGGTTATTGATATTGAAGGGCTACTTGTTGCCAGCCAATACGATGATCGTTCAGTAAATACCGCCGGTGTTATTTCTCGACTCGATAGCGCAGTGATCACATCTCTAACCGATCTAGATTTATACGATGGATATGTTTTGGCTAGCAAAGAATCAACTAGATCCGGAAGCCTGGATCGCACCCGAGTAACCCCCGAAAAACTGACATCTAAAATCCCTGGTTTCTACTGGCAACACCTTTCCTACGTTGTGATCTGGGGACTTATGGCTGGTGTGGTGCTGTACCTACCCTTCTATCGTCGTAGAGTTACCCCATGAGCGGTGCTATCAAACGATTTAGAGTCATGGCGCTAGTCGCCGGTGTTATGTCATTACTACTGTGGTTTGTTGATCTGCCAGTGGCTTACCTATTTAACAATGAGGATTGGAAATCTAAGGTTGAATGGATTCCCTTTGTCCATGGCTGGGTCTATGCGGTCTATGTCTTAACCGCTATCCAATTTGCTACCAAAGCCCGCTGGAGCTTTAAAAAGATGCTCTGGTTAATTCTTGCCGGCACATTGCCAATTGCATCCATTGCCGCGGAGCGCAGAGTTGTTCGCCAGTATTCGTAAATTTATTAAGTCTCTTCTATACCCACTCTATGAGTGGCGTTTAGCAAAATCTTTGGATTTTTCAAAGACCCCTCATCATGTCGGTGTCATTCTTGATGGCAATCGCAGATGGGCGAAATCAAATCCAACTCTCAATGACCCACATGGCCACAAAGCCGGTGCCAGCAAGATCATCGATTTCTTGGGATGGTGCGACGAAGCAGAAGTAAAGGTCGTAACCCTGTGGTTGCTCTCAACTGATAACTTCAAGAGGTCCCAAGAAGAAATTGATGATCTGTTAAAAGTCATTGGCGACACCGTTGATGAGTTAGCGGCAACTGGTCGTTGGAATATCAAGCCAGTGGGAGCGCTAGATCTTTTGCCTTCTTGGTTAGCCGACAAACTGGCAGCTCTTAAGCCAATTCGAAGCGATGGCGTTGAAGTCAATGTGGCCATTAGCTATGGGGGCCGGCGCGAAATTGTTGATGCCGTCAAAAGTTATATGGGTGAAGAGGTGTTGGCCGGCCATTCCTTAACCGATGCCGCTGCCAAATTAACCGCCGAAGATATTTCTAAGTTTTTATATACCGCTGGCCAACCAGATCCTGAACTATTGATCCGCACCTCTGGGGAACAACGACTCGGTGGCTTCTTGTTATGGCAAAGTGCTTTGTCAGAGTTCTATTTTTGTGAGGCGTATTGGCCAGATTTTCGTAGGGTCGATTTCTTACGTGCCCTGCGTTCTTACTCTGTGAGACAACGCCGTTTTGGTTCATAAATAACACCCTAAATTTAACTTTCAACTATCGCGTGTCTGCACAAAAAACCTACTGCTCAGTTCTACCTTTTGTGTATTCGAAGCACACCCCACGATCACAATTAAATCTAGGAGTAAGCATTGGCTGCAAAAGGTCAAAAAGCTAAGAAAACCTTTGTTTTAGATACCAGTGTTTTGCTCGCAGACCCGGGGGCGCTTTACAGATTTGCCGAACATGAAGTCATAATTCCGATTGCAGTCATCGGTGAGTTAGAAACCAAAAGAGACCATCCAGAGCTTGGCTACTTTGCCCGAGCAGCCCTGCGGGCCCTTGATGATTTAAGAGTGAGCCATGGCCGATTAGATAAAGCCCTCACCATTACCCCTGAAGGCGGCACCCTTTCAGTAGAGCTCAACCACACCGATCTTTCAACCCTGCCTCATGGATTCTTGCGAGATGGCACCAATGATTCCAGAATCCTGGCGATCGCAAAGAACCTCATGTCTGATGGCAAAGAGGTAGTCCTTGTTACAAAAGATCTTCCACTTCGTGTTAAAGCCTCATCTGTTGGAGTCGAGGCCCAGGAGTATTTGGCTGAACTTGTTTCTAATAGCGGCTGGACCGGAATCGAAGAGATCAATGTTGGCCATAGTGTGATCGATGATTTATATGCCGGTGATTTTGCAGATCATGAATCTGCCCATCAACTTCCAGTCCACACCGGAATCGTTCTCCACTCGGAAAAGGGAAGCGCCTTAGCTCGGGTCACTCCAGATAAGAGATTGAAGTTGGTTCGCGGGGATCGCCAAGCTTTTGGATTACATGGCAGAAGCGCAGAACAAAGAATTGCACTTGACCTGCTCCTGGATGAATCCATTGGAATCGTTTCACTAGGTGGCCGGGCCGGAACCGGAAAGTCAGCACTTGCACTATGTGCCGGACTTGAAGCGGTCATGGAAAAGCGTGTTCATAAAAAGGTAATTATCTTCCGTCCCCTCTATCCAGTGGGCGGACAAGAACTTGGATACCTGCCGGGATCTGAAGGCGAGAAGATGTCGCCATGGGCCCAGGCGGTTTTTGACACCTTGGGCGCTCTGGTGAGCCAAGCGGTGATCGATGAAATCATCGACCGCGGGTTGATTGAGGTTTTGCCCCTGACCCACATCCGTGGTCGCTCCCTCCACGACTCCTTTGTAATCGTCGATGAAGCCCAGTCGCTAGAACGAGGCGTCTTGTTAACGGTGCTCTCTCGAATCGGCCAGGCATCTCGGGTCATCTTGACCCACGATGTTGCCCAGCGCGACAACCTTCGGGTCGGTCGCCACGATGGTGTGGTCGCTGTTGTTGAAACCTTGAAGGGTCACGAGCTCTTTGCCCACGTCACCTTGACCCGAAGCGAGCGCTCGCCGATCGCAGCACTTGTGACGGAATTGCTGGAAGGCCCTGTCGGTAACTAGTTTGTAAATCCAGCAGAGCGCAAGCACATCGGGCCTGAATTGGGCAGTAAAACAATGTCACACTCACATTTGGTGCATTTCGGACATTGCCCTATCTGACCTGCGCTTTTACCTATCCACAGGTATCTGAAATCCTGAGAGTTTGCGACTCCCGCTTGCTTTGATTTGCCGATGAGCCCTAACTACCGCACCATAAAGCCATTCCCCTTAGGTATTGAAGCCTCATTTGAGGCTGATTGCCTATGGAAAGAAACCGCGGGTGAAGGCCCAAGGGTGAGAGATGAAGGAAAGGAGAACAGATCGTGAAGTCAGCCTTACTAAAAAGCTCGAAGAAGTCAGTAGCGATCTGGGGGGTTAGCGCCTCCTTGCTACTTGTGGCAACCCTTCTTCCTGCAGCCAACGCCTTGGAGATCTCAACCCCTTCAACCCTCGAGCAAGATTCGCCGATGAGCGCTGCAATCATCGGGCCAGATGAAGCATCGGTTTCATTGTTTGCCGAGGATGACCTGGCAGCAACTGCTTCAGGTGCGATTTTCTCTTCAGACCTTGCCCTGGTCTCATCAGTTAGCCGCCAGGTCGAACTGGCCCGCACCCCATTAGGTGCCAAGAAGGTTGCAAAATCAATTTTGCTTAACGAGTACGGCTTTAGCGAAAAAGAGTACAAATGCTTGAACCGTTTATGGACCAAGGAAAGTCACTGGAACTACAAGGCTCGTAACAAGATTTCAGGTGCTCACGGAATTCCTCAGGCGCTACCTGCTAGCAAGATGAATGTGGTCTCAACGGATTGGCGTACAAACCCAGTTACACAAATCCGCTGGGGACTTCGCTATATCAGCATCCGCTATGAGACACCGTGCAAGGCTTTGGCCAAGCACAAGCGCAGTAATTACTACTAAACCCGGAGCTTAGTTTTCTGGTCGGGTATTAATTGTTAATGGTGTGCTGGTTGAGGCAAAGAAATCATTGCCCTTGTCATCAACAACAATAAATGCCGGGAAGTCGACCACATCTATTTTCCAGACAGCTTCCATGCCCAGCTCTTCAAAGTCCAGGACTTCAACTTTCTTAATGCAATCTTGAGCAAGGCGAGCAGCCGGTCCTCCGATTGATCCGAGATAGAAACCACCATTTGAATTGCAAGCATCGGTAAAAGCTTTTGAGCGGTTGCCCTTTGCAAGCATCACCATGGATCCGCCATTTTTCTGGAAGTAATCAACGTATGAATCCATACGACCTGCAGTAGTTGGTCCAAAGGAACCAGACGCGTACCCTGCTGGAGTCTTTGCAGGACCTGCGTAATAAACAGCGTAATTCTTCAAATACTCTGGCATTGGTTTGCCTGCATCCATGTCAGCTTTGATCTTTGCATGGGCAAGATCTCGTGCCACAACCAAGGTGCCGGTCAATGAAAGACGGGTCTTTACAGGGTGCTTTGAAAGTTGGGCTAGAACCGCTGCCATGGGCTGGTTTAAATCAATGGCCACAACATCATCATTTAGATGCTCATCAGTGGTCTCTGGCAAGAAGTGGACAGGATCTGTCTCTAGAACTTCTAGGAAAATTCCATCCTTGGTGATCTTGGCTTTTGCTTGGCGATCTGCTGAACATGAAACAGCGATTGCAATAGGCAGGGATGCACCATGACGAGGCAGGCGAACAACTCGCACATCGTGGCAGAAGTACTTGCCACCAAATTGAGCGCCAATTCCAAGTGTGCGAGTGAGCTCTAGAACCTTTTGCTCGAGTTCAAGATCGCGGAAGCCGTGGCCAGTTGCCGCATCACCTGATGTTGGCAATGAATCCAAATACTTAGTACTTGCCAGCTTTGCAGTTTTCACTGTGGCCTCTGCGCTGGTGCCGCCGATGACAATTGCTAAATGATAGGGAGGACAAGCTGCAGTTCCGATTGACCGCAACTTCTCATCCAACCAATTCATAAATGCTGTTGGATTTAAAACAGCCTTTGTCTCTTGGTATAGAAATGATTTGTTTGCACTGCCGCCACCTTTGGCGATAAACATAAAGTTGTACTCATCCTGATGATCACTATCTGCATAGATCTCAATTTGGGCAGGCAGGTTGTTGCCGGTGTTCTTCTCTTCCCAGGTTGTGACAGGTGCCATCTGGGAGTAGCGCAGGTTGAGCTTTGTGTAGGCATCATAAATTCCTTGAGAAATCGCAACTTCATCTTTGCCAGTAGTTAAAACGTATTGACCTTTTTTACCCATAACAAGCGCGGTACCTGTGTCCTGGCACATCGGCAAAACTCCGCCGGCTGCAATGTTGGCGTTTTTCAAGAGGTCAATGGCAACAAAGCGATCATTAGGTGAGGCCTCTGGATCTTTAACAATATTTGTTAACTGCTGCAGGTGCTCTGCCCGCAGGTAATGGTTGATGTCATGGATTGCTTCATGAGTTAACTTCACTAACGCTGCTGGTTCAACCTGCAAAAACTCTTTATCGCCGTGCTTGACGACACTGACGCCCTCTGTGCTCACAAGGCGATACTTAGTTGCATCCGCCCCTAGTGGCAATAAATCAGAGTATGAAAAATTTGGCATCAGATTACTTACGGCTTTACCGCATCAAGTTTTTTCTTTGCCCCGTCTAACCATTCCTGGCAGATCTTGGCTAACTCTTCGCCGCGCTCCCAGAGCTTGAGAGATTGCTCCAAAGTTGCACTGCCCTCTTCAAGGGATTCGACAACTTCAGCTAGCTCATCTCTGGCTGCTTCATAGGAGATCTTTTTGGCTTCGCTCATGTGCTAAATCTACTCTCTCTTTACTCAGTCTTGACTGTGGCTTGGGTCTCGCCCTTAGCAAGACGAAGGCGCAATAGATCGCCCTGCTTTAACTTCTTTGGATCGGTGACTATCTGTCCATCTGCTAACTGCACTACCGAATATCCACGATCCAAAGTTGCTTGCGGTGAAAGGGCGCGCACGCGCGCCTTTATTTGCTTCAGCTCCTCTTTGGCTAACTTCAATTGATGGGCAAA
>JBIILL010000070.1:0-5618 GCA_044232665.1 Candidatus Planktophila sp.
ATTGCAGAGCGTCCATTGGATGCTGTTGCTGAAGGTTCTGGAAAGTGCATCGAAGAGTTTGAAGCACTTGAGAAGGTTCTAATCTCCGAGCCTCGTCGATAAGGTCTTTGCGTAATGCGTAATGGTGGACGCGCACGTTTGTTGTTGGTGATTTTAATAGTCACCTCACTCTTCCTCATTACCTTAGATCTTCGTGGTGTGAAAGTCATTGATGGCTTCAAGCAGGGTTCACAAACAGTCATGTCGCCCTTTCAGCGTGCTGGAAGTGCTGCATTAAGGCCAGTTAAGAACTTCATTTCAGATGTGACCCACTTGGGCCGAACCCGTAATCAGATCGAAAAGCTTGAGGCTGAGAACGCCAATTTGAAGCAAAGACTTATTAATCGCAAAAATGCAGATGCTCAGCTCAAGCAGTTAAAGAGTATTTTAGATTTAGCAGGAACTGCTGGATACAAGATTGTTAACGCCAAGGTGATCAGCAATGGATCTAGTCAGTCTTTCTCCCAAACAATCACCATTGATTCAGGGGCAAATGCTGGAATCAAGAAGAACATGACGGTTTTGTCGCAGTTTGGTATTGCAGGTGTTGTTAAAGATGTCTATCCAACAACTGCGCTCATTCAATTAGCAAGTGATCCGAGTTTTCGAATTGGCGCACGTATTGCTGGCTCACAACAGATCGGCATCCTGACAGGGCGTGGAACTGGTTCTGCGAGCCTGCAACTGCTGGATAATTCGACCACTGTGAAAGAGGGCGATGTTCTACTCTCGCGTGGAAGTATTGCAAACCGTCCCTTTGTTCCGGGTGTTCCTTTGGGATATGTAACGAGTGTCGATAACTCAGCAGGTGCTGTGGCACAAACAGCAACGGTTCGCTACTACACAAACTTTTCAACTTTAGGTGTTGTCGCAGTTGTTGTCGGTGGCTCAGAGTCAAACCCGGGGGATGCATTAGTTCCGGTCAAGCCACGTGTCACACCAATTCCAACGGTTACAATTTTTGTCACTCCATCACCATCTCCAACTAAGTAGCCGCCATGCTTACCCGCCAGATCTCAATTGCTACGCCAATCTTTCTGATGATCTTTGTAATTCAAGAATCAGTTATTTCGCAGTTTCACCTTCCTGGCGGTGGCTTCTCCATTCTGATGATCTTTGCTTTAACGTGGGCAGTCTTAAGTGAAACTGAAGTCGCAGCGGTCATTGGCTTTGCATCAGGCTTTTTAATGGACTTGTCACAAAGTGCTTCTGGTCCCTTTGGTCAGTGGACATTGATTATGTTGATGGCTGGATATGCAATTTCTTATGTTGGCTATGGCGATGACAATGTTCGAGCAAATGCCACCGGCATTATTTTCTTCGTAGTAGTTGCAAATCTTTTAGTCGAAGTTGCCTACCTCACATCCGGTGCGCTCTTAGGTGTTTCTGCAGGCTCATTTATCCAAGTCCTCATCACTCTGTTTGGCATGAGTATTTGGGCGCTTTTGGTGTCACCAATCCTGCTGCCTATATTTACTCGTTTGCATGCATTGGTCTTTGATTCTCGGTCAGCGTTATGAACAACAAGTCACGTCTTTCTTTACTTGTCGTTCAAATTCTCGTTGTCTCCTTGATGGCAGCTTTGTTTGGGCGCTTGTTTTATTTGCAGGTAGCTGCAGGTCCTAAATATCGTGACGCAGCACTGAGTATCCAAAGCCGAGATGTTGTTGCCCCTGCCACGCGTGGCTTAATCGTTGATGGATTCGGCGTGCCACTAGCTATGAACAAGGCTGGTTTGGCGATCACAATCGATCGAGTAGCAATCGATAAGTTAGATGACAAAGGTGTTGGCGTTATGAAGCGCCTTGCAACACTGCTCAAACTTAACTATGCAGATATTTATCAAAACACTCGCTTATGTGGTGAGCTTCCAAAGGGGCAAAAAGCTGGTTGTTGGCAGGGATCAAGGTTCCAACCAATTCCTATTACAAAATCTGCTGACCCTGATATTGCATTACAGATAGTTGAGCGCTCAGATGCATTTCCTGGAGTTGACGCCCAACCTATTGCGATCCGCAGTTATCCAAGTTATTTGGAGGTAAATGCTGCCCACGTGCTGGGTTATGTCGGACCGCTGACTGAATCTGATTTACTCAAAGACAATGGCAATCAATACTTCCGGAGCGAGACGATTGGTAAGACTGGCCTTGAAATTCAATACGATTCTTTCTTGCGTGGCGAGCCAGGCATCCGCACGGTAATTGTTGATCGAAAAGAAGCGGTCACCCGCGAGAGCCAAAACACTAAACCTGTTGCAGGAGATCACTTAGTAACAAGTTTGGATGTGCGTCTGCAGGCAGCTGCTGAAAAAGCGTTAAAGGATGCTGTGCTTCGTGGTCGCGCTAATGGATATACCTCTGATTCTGGTGCTGCAGTAGTGATGGATATTAAGACGGGGCGAATCTTGGCCCTTGCTTCTTATCCAACCTATGATCCCAATTCTTGGGAGAGAGGGTTAACTGTTCAGCAAGCTTCAGATTTGTTTAGTGAAAAGAAATCAGTACCGGCACTTAACCGCGCTTTGCAAGGTTTGTTTGCACCAGCCTCAACCTTTAAGGCTGTATCAGTTGTTGCAGCAGCAGCTGCCGGATATGACTTAAATGCTGTCTACAAGTGTCCATCAGAGGTGCAGGTTGGTACTCGTGCGTTTCAGAACTTTGATAGTAAAAATCAAGGAAGTATGAACATGAAAAAGGCACTTGCCGTCTCGTGTGACACCATTTGGTATCAAATAGCCTTTGATGAATGGCTTCGAGATGGTGGTTTGCGACCAAAGGCCAGCCCAAATGATTACTTCTTCAAGGCTGCCCAATCATTTAAAATCACTCAAAAGGTTGGAATTGATTTACCGACAGAGTCCACATCTCGCCTTGCAGATCGCACATATAAAAAGAGCTGGTATGCACAAAATAAAGATTTCTATTGCAACTACAAAGAGCGTGCAACAAAGGCTCAGCAAACTCCCTTCTTGCTGCAGCTAGCTGCTGAAAACTGCGTCGATGGTGACAAGGTTCGCGCTGGAGATGCAGTTAACTTTTCTATTGGACAAGGTGACACTGTTGTGACACCACTTAAGTTGACTCAGATGTATGCAGCAATCGGTAATGGCGGAACCATCTGGCAAGCAAAGATTGCCAAGGCAATCGTCAAAACAGATGGAACAGTTATCCAAACCTTTACACCTAACAAGCTTGGAACACTGACCGCTGCGCCATCAACAATCAAATTCTTGCAAGGTGCGCTACGTGAAGTAGTTGTTAGCGGAACAGGTGCTGGCGTATTTGCAGGTTTTCCAATTGAGATCAGCGGCAAGACCGGAACCGGTCAGGTCTTTGGTCGAAATCCAAATGGTTCACTTAAAGATGACACTTCGTGGTTTGCATCCTATGCACCCACCAAGAATCCACGGTATGCAGTTGTCATGATGGTTGGCCAAGGTGGATTTGGTGCTTCAACATCTGGTGTTGGTGTGCGACAGATTTACTCAACTCTCTTTGGAGTAACTGGAAATAAAGTTGTTCCTGGCGCGGCGTTATTCCCAGAAGGAAAACCACCAACACAGTTGCCTAAGATTTCACCTGCAACTAAACCTAAGGAGGCGAGCAAGTGAGTCAGATCCAAGCTCGCCAGCGTTTATATCGACGCAATCGTCAATCCTTAGTCCAGGGATTTGATCCAGTATTAACCGCAGTTGTTGGTCTGCTACTTGTTGTTGGCACATTGCTTGTGTGGGCAGCAACTCGTGATTGGTATATACGTAACGGTTTAGATGGTCAGTACTACCTCAAGCGCCACATCATTAACATTCTTATTGGTTTGGTGTTGGCATACGGTGTGACTGTTATTGATTACCGCTTGCTGCGTGCCTACACACCATTCTTATGGGGCGCAGGCGTATTGGGATTAGTAATTGTTTTAATTCCAGGCCTTGGCGCAGAAATAAATGGCGCAAAGGCATGGATTGCTTTGCCTGGCGGATTTCAGATTCAACCGGCAGAGCTAGCCAAGATTGCAATCATTATTGGTATGTCGATGATTTTATCTGAGCGTTCACATGACAGCGATGGGCCGACAAGTAGAGATGTGTTGCAAGCACTTGCCGTGGCTGCAATTCCGGTAGCGCTCATCATTATGCAGCCCGACATGGGAACAGTTCTTATTATTTCTGCAGCGGTTGTAACAATTGTTGCAGTCTCAGGAGTTCCGGCGCGTTGGGTCACAGGACTTCTCTTGTTAGCAGTCTTAGGTGGCTTTGTTGCCGTAAAGGCTGGAGTTGTTAGTGAGTACCAAGTAAATCGTCTGCAAACATTTGTTGATCCCAATGCCGACACACAAGGTGCTGGTTATCAACTCCGCCAAGCCCGCATCACCGTGGGATCTGGTGGATTAGTTGGCACAGGACTGTTTAATGGCCCACAAACAAATGGCCGCTTTGTGCCAGAACAACAGACAGACTTTATTTTCACAGTTGCTGGTGAAGAGCTTGGATTTATAGGCAGTGGTGCAATCTTGATTTTGTATCTGATTTTATTGATGCGCGGTTTTTCAATTGCGCGTCGAACGAATGATCCCTTTGGGCGGTTGGTGTGCACGGGGGTAATTGCTTGGTTTGCCTTCCAGATATTTGAAAACATAGGAATGACATTGGGGTTGATGCCTATGACAGGTGTGCCATTGCCGTTCATTTCCTATGGTGGCTCATCGATGTTTGCCACTTTGATCGGCATTGGCTTACTGCAGAACGTTCACGCTCGTTTAAGGGGTTAAATAGGCAAATAGCCCCTGCTCTGCCATAATTAAGCCACCAGTTCAGCGCGGCTCGCGATCAATCGCGAAACAAGCCCAGCGCGAACGGTACGGAAAACCCAACAGGATTTTTTAAGAAAACAGTTTGCATAGGCAGACATAAAGGATTTGGTGCAATGGCGATTGAGCCTAAAACACCGCGCAAGCGTGCGGTGAAGAAAGCTTCTGCGAAGACAGAAGCCCCAGTTACTGATGTAACCGAGGAAAAGAAGACAACTCGTAAAAAAGCAGCGGCTATTCCCGTTGCAATCTTTCAAGCAGCACCTGAAAAGCCTGCTGCAAAGAAAGAGGTAGCAGACACAAAGCCACGCAAGAAGGCCGCTGCTAAGAAAGAAACAAGTGACGTTTCAGAAAAGCCGGCCATATCAGCAGACTCAGAGTCTGGTGATTCTGAAGAGCGCGCCAACCGTAACCGCCGCCGCCGTCGTGGTGGCCGTGGTCGTCGCAAGCCAGGATCTACTGATGCTTCAAACACAGAAAACAATGATGAGAATTCAAGTGAAGAGTCCACAGATGAGGAATCAGCTGAAGGTTCTACTTCTACGCGCCGTCGCCGCCGCCGCCGTGCAACAGGTGAAGGTGTAACACCAGGGGAGACCATTGAAGAAGATGGTGTTATTACTGTTGTTAAGGTCCGCGAAAAGCGTGAACGCCCAGTACGTGCCGAGCGCACCGAACGTAGTAACAACAACCGCAACCGTCGTGACCGAAATGATCGTTACGACCGCAATGACCGTAGTGGCCGCAGTGATTACCGCGAGCCATATCGCAAG
>JBIILL010000071.1:0-5559 GCA_044232665.1 Candidatus Planktophila sp.
CCACCATTGCGCACAACAACTGATGAACACCTTAAGTATTGGAATACAGACCCTCGTCCAATAACTGCTTTAGTACCCGAGCTAGATGATTACCTTAAGCCAGATGCTGCACGCCAAAGATTTGCAGTTATTCCCACAATGAAGATTGTTGCTGTCGACGGCGCTAAACATCTGTGGCTTGGCGAACCATCAGTCCACCGTGTTTTATCTGAACTAAACAGCATTGTGACCGGCGCACAAGCGCCGCTTCCAACTGATTTTTAACTGTTATTTGCGCGAGGAATAACTACCTCATCAAGTATCAAAATGATCGATGCGGCGACTGGCACCGCCAGTAATCCACCGACTAATCCCAATAATGATGAGCCAATGAGTGCGGAGATGATCGTTACCGCACCTGGAACCGCCAGGGTTCGTTTCATGATTCGTGGCGTGACAACGTAGTTTTCAATTTGTACGTAAACAACGTATGCAACAAATGCAATCGCTCCGATTGCAACAGACTGTGTGAGAGCAATCAAAGTCACAATTCCGCCACCAAGGAAGTGGCCAATGAGAGGAATAAGCGCGGCAACTAAGACAATCATTCCGATGGCAAATGGCGAAGGCATACCTAAGACTGTCGCCAGAATTACTACAAAAACCGCAGCCATAGCAGCTATCAAAATCTGGCTTCCAACGAAAGCGCCAACTCTTGCAATTATGGCGTTTGTTAAAACTCCAACACGATCGCGGCGGCTGGCAGGAACTAATGAAAGACCTAGATTCACGGCCTGTGGCAAAGAGGTAATGAAGTACAGAGTAAGGACCAAAATGGTTAGCGCTGTAAAGAAACCAGACAATACCGATTTACCAACTCCGATGACACCACCGAAGGTGCTGATGAGCAAAGTTCCATCAGATGTAATCGTTTTCAATTTTTCTTGCAAGGTATCGATAAGTCCGAATTGAGTATTGAGCTGATTGATAGTTTCATTTTTCATCAGGTCCTGTAACAATTGCGGTGCATTCTCGATCAAATTTGTCCCTTGGCTGATTACAGGCGGAACCACAACTAGGGCAAAAAAGATTACAAATAGAATCACCGAAGAGAAAATTACTGTCACTGCTGTGCTTCGAGACATTTTACGTTTACGCAGGGCTTCAACAGCAGGGTTTAAGCCAGTTGCTAAGAACAGAGCGATCAAAATCAATACAAAGATTTGACTGACGCTAGCCAGAGCCCGCATCAAGACAATTGCGGTCAGGGCCCCGAGAGTTGCAATGAATCCGAAGTAAAAAGGATGGGATTGATTGATTGGTTTGCCCAGAATCCCGTAATCGACTGGTGCCTTCGCAGACTTAGGGGCACGAGTAGTAGCTTTCTTGATTCTCTGTGTAATTGCCATAGCGTTATTCTAAAGTGCATAGATCACTAAGAATGAACCGTGGTGTTCATGTTCTGGAAACAATTATGAGGGAGAATACCGACCATGGCACTGCGTATTACGGGTTTAGGCGAGGAGATCGCCTCTGTCACCGGCCTGCCATGGCACCTACCCCTGGAAGAGTGGCCAGAAGATCCGGTACTTGCCGAAAAGCGCGGAATTTCGCGCCACGTTGTGCGTCTTGTACGAGCAAGTAGTGACCCAGATGCCGTTGTTTATGCGGTGAAAGAAACTGTTTCGGAGTTCGCCAACCGTGAGTACGTGATTTTGCGCCAACTCTCTCAGCTAGGCGCACCATGTGTGGAACAAGTTGCCGTTGTCGAGGGCCGCACAGATGCACAGGGTGAAGAACTTCCCTGCGCAATTGTTACCCGCTTCTTGCCCTACTCATTGCCATATCGAGTTTTGTTATCGGGTGCGGTAACTGCCAATGAAATTACAACAATGGCAACTGCGCTGGCGTTCCTCTTGGTTCGCTTGCATCTATTGGGATTTTGGTGGGGCGATTGTTCCTTGTCTAACACTTTATTTCGCCGAGATGCCGAGGGCTTTGCCGCATATTTAGTAGATGCAGAAACAGGTGAGTTTCAAAAGAGTTTAAGTGATGGGCAAAGAGAACATGATCTAGAAATTGTTCACTTCAACGTTGCTGCCGAATTAGAAGATCTTGCCTTGTCTGGAGTTTTATATCCCGGTATGGACCCGGTTCGAGCAGCCGAAGCTGTTATTCGTCGCTATCGCAGGTTATGGGCGGCGCTGAAAGAGCCTCAGTTATTGGATCCAAAGGATCGGCACGCTGTTGAAAGTGCAATGCGCCAGCTCCATGATCTTGGATTTGCTGTTGAAGAGGTTTCCGTAACCATTGATGGCAATACGCAAATGCTTTCCTTCGTACCCAAGTTAGTTGCAGCTGGATATCACACACAACGTTTGCGTGAGCTGATGGGGCTAGAAACCGAAGAGCTACAGGCAAAGAGATTGCTTGCATCATTTGATCGCTATCGTGCACGTGAAAATACCGCTGGATTATCGATCCACGTAATGGCAAAGCAGTGGCTTGGCGAAGTATTTGAAAAGGTGATCTCGCGAGTTCCTGATCACATGCGTGGGCGTGTAGAACGCGCACAGATGTTCCACGAAATCCTTGAAAACCGCTGGTATTTAAGTGAAAAAGCAGGCCATGACGTGGGACTTGAAGTTGCAACAGATAATTATTGCGCCGAGATTTTGCCTTCGCGACGTGACTCTGGCGTCGACATAGTTCTTGGGTAGATAGGATGGCACCATGAGTTTGCCACCTAATTTCGGGCAAGCCTTTGATTTAAGTTCTCTTACTAAACCAAAGGTAGATCCTTCAGTGCCGATGCCGGGCATTGAGGTCACTGTCGAGAATTTAAGCAATGAAATCCTGCCGCTTTCTTTAGTACGTCCCGTTATTGTGTTGATGTGGACATCTCGAAGTCCTGAGTCTGTTGAGATGATTAAAACTCTTGCAAAGCTAGAAGTTGATTACAAAGCCGCCTTTTCCCTTGCCCGAGTAGATATCGATGCAAACCCAGAAGTTGCACAAGCATTTCAGACTAAATCAGTGCCGTATGCCGTAGCAATTATTGCTGAACAAATGGTTCCCTTATTTGAACAGGCCTATCCTGAAGCTCAAGTGAAAATGGTCATAGATAAGGTTTTGACTCTTTCATCTGAACAAGGTGTCGGTGAAGCACCAGTAGAACACATTGAACCTGAAGAAACTGATGCGATGAACGCGCTTGAATCAGGAGATTACCTTGCAGCTGAAGCTGCTTATAAGAAATGGCTAGCAAGAAAACCCTCTGAAAACTTAGCAAAACTGGGTCTTGCCCAAACACAGTTACTCATGCGCACTGAAGGTTTAGATCTGAGCACCGTCATTGCCCAATCCACTGCCGTACCTACTGATATAGATCTTCAATTAAAGGCTGCAGATGTAGAAATAGTTAATGGGGGAGTTGAAGCAGCATTTACACGATTGCTTCATGCGGTGAAGGCAACAAATGGAGATGATCGTACAAAGATCAAGAATCATCTACTAAGCCTCTTTGCCTTGGTAGATCCATCTGATCCACGTTTAGCCGCTGCTCGAAAAGAGTTAGCGAGTGCGCTATTTTGAGAGAAAACATAGATGTTAAGGATGAACTTAACCTGATCAAAGCGCTTTTCTTTCTATTTGGCCTTTTAATCATGTCCTGGGTACCTAGATTCCCCGAAGTGAAAGCTAATTTGAATCTGACTAATGGTGAGTTTGGATCGATCGTCAGTATGGCAGCAATAGGAAACCTTGTTGCACTCCTTGCAATTGGTCACCTTGTGCACAAATATGGAGCGCGTTGGATCTTGCACATCGGAGCGCTATTACTTGCTGTCAGTCTTTCATTCTTGACGCACAGCACCTCAAGCATCGTTTTCTTAATCTCTATTATTATTCAAGGCGGCGCTATTTCTGCCTTTCACATCTCAATCAACTCACAAGGATTCTTTTTCCAAGATCGCACCAAGCGACAGATCATTACTCTCTTGAGCGGTTTCTGGAGTAGCGGTGCACTATTTTCCTCAATGATTGCGGGATTATTAGTAGATCGAGTTGATTTGGGTACCTATACCAACTTTTTAGCGAGCATCTGCTTTGTACTGATGACTCTGATCATTATCAGGATTTCTCCAAATTTGATCAAAGCCGATTTAAATCCTGATTCACAGCACAGGGCTAGAGATATGTTTAAGGGTTTTGAAGTTGATGTCCCAATCTCAGCTGCCCTGCTCTTGGTCATCATGCTTGAGTATGCAATTAGCGACTGGGCTGCGATATTTGTTAAAGAGGATATGAAGATTCTTGGCGGAATTCATACTCTGCCTTACATTCTTTTCACACTTGCCATGATCATCGGACGATTAAACCTTCATAATCTCTTACCCCGCTACAGTATTGATTTCTTGATGGTGCGTGCATCTTTACTCTCGGGGTTATCCATAATTGCAGGGATAATTGCGGTGAGTATCACCGGAACTTCAAATAAGACACTTGTGATTGTCATACTTTCAATTAGTTTCACAATCGCAGGGCTTGGTTCATCCTTCTTAGGACCATCAGTTATGAACGCGGCAAATACACGCTCAAAGTTTCCATCCAGCGTTGTTATTGGCCAAATCGGAGTCATTAATATTGCACTCGTCTTTGTTATGCGATGGGTTATCGCTTGGACGGCTCAGGCGACATCACTGTCAATTGCGCTGTGCATCCCTGCTTTAATGTTGCTGGTAGTTCCTAAGTTTTCTAAGATTTTTAAAAAGGCTTAGATCAACCTGAGCCTTCTGTGTTACCGGCATCTGCTGCTGTCACATCATCTATACGATACTTCTCCATTGCCTTAGTAACAATGCTTTGCTTGATGTCACCTTGGTTGGATAGTTGCTGCAAGACGGCAACAGCGATGGACTCTGCGTCAACATTGAAGTGACGGCGAAGTGCGCCTCGTGTGTCTGACAAGCCAAAACCATCTGTTCCAAGTGAGTAGAAAGGCTGTTGGACCCATGGAGAAATCTGATCTTGAACAGCGCGCATGTAATCACTAACTGCAATAACCGGTCCCTTGGCACCATCTAGCTTCTTAGTGATGTATGAGGTGCGCTTGTCCTTTGGATTGAGCAGGTTATGTCGATCTGTTTCTAGACCATCACGACGAAGTTCATTCCATGAAGTCACAGACCACACTGAAGCTTTGACGCCCCAATCATCTGCAAGAAGTTGCTGCGCTTTAAGTGCCCAGTTAACTCCCACACCTGATGCCAAAATCTGGGCGCTCTTTTTTCGTGACTTTGGTGCTGGTGCGTACAGATAGATTCCCTTGAGCAAGCCTTCAACATCAAGGTTTTCAGGCTCTGCTGGGTGTACATATGGCTCGTTGTAAACAGTTAGGTAGTAATAAACGTTTTCGCTGTTCTCACCATACATACGACGTAGGCCATCTTTAACAATGTGCCCAAGTTCAAATGCAAATGCTGGATCGTATGCAACAACTGCAGGGTTAGTAGCTGCAAGTAGAAGTGAGTGACCATCTTCGTGTTGCAAACCTTCACCATTTAGCGTCGTGCGTCCTGC
>JBIILL010000072.1:0-5545 GCA_044232665.1 Candidatus Planktophila sp.
GGCTGCCAATTACCCCATACCCCAAGGTTCTTACACCTTGTATTGCAAGTGCAAAGAATACCAGCGGATTTATAGTGCCAATCCCGCGTTGATACGCAGTAAACAGGCCTCTTTACCGAGCAATTCCATTGATTCAAATAGTGGCGGCGAGATGGTGCTGCCAGTGGTTGCAATACGCAAAGCGGTAAATGCAATACGTGGCTTAAGCGCCATCTCTTCAATCAGTGATGCACGCAGCACCGCTTCGATGTTCTCGTGAGTCCACTCAGAAACTGTTTCTAGCTCACTTATTGAACGCTTCAAGATCACTTTAGATCCCTCATCTGTAATCTTTGAAACAGATTCGGCGTCTACGGCAAACTTTGTGGTGAACAAGAACTTAAGCATCTTTGGCACTTCATTCAACATAATGATGCGCTCTTGAATAAGTGGCAGAGCCTTTTTTACTAACTCAATCTCAGCAGCTGTGCCTGTGATGATCTCTGCCTTTGTGAGAAAGGGCAGTGACCACTTCAAGAACTCATCTAAGGTCAGTGCGCGAATCTTGTCACCATTGATCGCTTCTAGCTTTTTCATATCAAAGCGAGCAGGTGATGAATGAACCTTCTCAACTGTGAACATCTCAGTGAGCTGCTTCATGGTGATGTTTTCTACATCATCCCCCGGTGACCAACCAAGTAGTGCAAGGTAATTACAAATTGCCTCAGGCAAAAAGCCCATCTCGCGATACCAAGCAATAGATACTTCACCATTTCGCTTAGACAACTTTGCATTGTCCTGGCCCATCACAAAGGGCAGGTGTGCAAATACTGGGTAATCAGCTAGGTCAACACCCATTGCTTGATACACACGAATCTGGCGCGGAGTAGAAGACAACAAGTCTTCTCCGCGTAATACGTGGGTTACCTTCATCAGGATGTCATCTACTGCAACAGCTAATGTGTAGAGAGGTGAGCCATCTGCTCGAACTAATACAAAGTCTGGAACAAAGTTGTGATCAAAGGAAACATCCCCACGAATTAAATCGTTAAATGTTGTGCTGCCATCTGGCATACGCATGCGGACTACCGCCCCACGACCCTCTGCTTTGTAGGCTGCGATTTGATCTGCAGTTAGCTCGCGGCAATGGCCGTTATAGCCAGGTGCAACATTGGCTTTGCGTTGTGCTTCTCTAACTGCCTCTAACTCATCCGGTGAGCAGTAGCAGTGATACGCATCTTTTTGATCGAGAAACTTTTGTGCCCATGTCGCATAAATATCTAAACGCTGTGATTGCAGGTAAGGACCGTTGTCGCCACCAACTTCTGGGCCCTCATCCCAATCAAGGCCAAGCCATTTAAGTGTGTCTATAGCTGCGTTGATGTACTCATCTGTAACGCGGGTGGTGTCGGTATCTTCAATACGAAACAGGAATGTGCCACCAGTGTGACGGGCATAGGCCCAATCAAAAAGTGCTGTACGAATGTTTCCAACGTGTAGATCACCTGTTGGAGATGGCGCAAAGCGGACCTTAACCTTATTTGCCATTACCGTGCGCTCAACTTGTTAGTAAGTTCGCCAAGTCCTTCAATTGCCATTGTTGCCTTTTCGCCAGCGACCATTGGGCCGATACCTGCTGGTGTACCAGTCAAGATGACATCGCCTGGTAGCAGTGTCATCACACGTGAAACAAAGTTAATAATTGTTGGCACATCAAAGATCATGTCGCTGATCTGGGCTGATTGCTTAACTTCTCCTGCAATGGTTGCTGTAATTTTTTGTGTACCAGGGACAAAGTCAGTATCAATCCAAGGACCAATTGGGCAGAAGGTGTCAAAGCCTTTGGCGCGGGTCCACTGTCCATCTTTCTTTTGCAAATCACGAGCGGTAACATCATTTGCGATTGTGTATCCAAAGATCACATCATTAACGCGCTCTTTAGGAACATCTTTGCAAATACGACCAATCACAATTGCAAGCTCTGCTTCGTGATCCACGCGCTCTGACATTTCAGGCCATACGATCGTGTCATTAGGACCAATAACAGATGTGTTTGGCTTTAAGAAAATAATTGGTTCTTCAGGTACTACCCCGCCCATTTCAGCTGCGTGATCTGCATAGTTCTTACCCACACACACAACCTTTGAACGAGGAATAATTGGTGCAAGCAAACGAACCTTGTTCAGTGGAATTGTTGCTGCAGTTTTTTGGATTCCGGAGTAGATCGGATCACCGCTAATGATGCTAATAACGCCATCATCTTCTAGGACACCAAATAACGGGTCTTGGCCTAAGCCAGCATCTGGGCCTGGGGTGAATCGAACGATACGCATGAGCGCATTCTATCGTTACTCAGCGTCCTCAATCTCTTCAACAAGACGCTCGACAAGAACAGATGAAATTCTGCGACGACGGCCCAGCGGGCGCTCTGATGTAATTAAGAAGCCATGCCATGAAATTGTCGATCCAGCGATTGGAACACGGCCAAGTTTTTGCGCCATTAATCCACCAATACTGTCGATATCTTCATACTCTTCTTTTTCAATCTCAATCTTTAATACATCAGCTAAATCTTCAATATGCAGCGATGCCCTTGCGCGACCCTTATCTGGCCCCAACCACATGAACTCTTCTTCGCCATCATCAAACTCATCTTCGATTTCGCCCACAATTTCTTCAATGATGTCTTCAATAGTGATAATTCCAGCTGTGCCGCCATACTCATCAACCACGATTGCAAGGTGGATCTGGTTCTTTTGCATCTCTTTCAGAAGATCATCAGCCATCTTGATTTCAGGAACAAAGTTGGCAGGACGCATGTGCTTTTCAATAGTTTCGGTGGTTTCAGACTCGTGATGATCAAGGGCGCGCTTTGCTAAGTCTTTAACATAAACAATTCCGACAATATTGTCGATGTCATCGCCAATAACGGGGATGCGGGAGTATCCACTGCGAAGTGCAAGTGATAGCCCTTGGCGCAGGCTCTTATCCTTTTCCACCCAGACCATGTCGGTGCGGGGAACCATTAATTCACGAACCAAGGTGTCACCTAGTTCAAAGACAGAGTGAATCATCTCGTGCTCACCAGATTCCACGAGACCACGCTCATGTGCTTGATCTACTAGATCTCGAAGTTCAGCCTCTGATGTGAAGGGGCCAGATCTAAATCCCTTACCTGGTGTTAGTGCATTTCCTACTGCGATCAGAAGCTTTGTAACAGGACCGAGCAAGAGCGCTAATCCGTAAGCAGCGATAATTCCGTATCTGGCGTATTTGTGTGGTTGCTGCTTGCCTAATGTGCGTGGTCCAACACCAACAACAACGTATGAGAGCACAACCATGATGGCAACTGTGAGCGCCATTGCTTGAGCACTTGAGTAATTACGCAGCAAGATAACAGCCAATAAAACAGTTGCGGTGAACTCACAGAGCTTGCGGACCAGCAAAATAACATTGAGGTATCGGGCAGGTTGGGTTGTGTATTTGCGAAGCAAAGCAGTGCCGCGCTTGCCCTCGATCTCTTCAATGACCACACGTGAAATTGAGGTCAGTGCAGATTCAGATGCAGCTAGAAAGCCAGCAAAGACAAGCAAGGCAATAATGCTGATAATCGCGATGGGGCTCATAAACCTTTCTGCCAATCTCTTACTATTTTTTCTTGCAGATCAAACATGATTTTCTCTTCACTTTTATCGGCATGGTCATAACCAATGATATGCAACAAGCCATGCACCGCCAAAATAAATACCTCATGCTCTATTGAATGTCCCTGTGCTTTGGCCTGATCTGCTGCAACAACTGGACTTATAACTATGTCACCTAGTGTCACAGCCTCACCTGGAGTCTCTGGCATATCCATTGGAAATGAAAGAACATCTGTGGTGCCCGGCTCATCCATCCACTTGATGTGTAGCTCGGTCATGTAATCATCATCGACAAAGGAAACATTAACTTCACACTCAGGATTCAGCTCAAGCTCTAACAAGGCAAAGGTGAGTAGGGAGTTTATTTCAGTGGCTGGAACTAATTGCCCTGAAGTGTTTGTTACTTCAATTGTCATTGTTGGCGAATGTGTCGCAATTCTTGGCGCGCAACATCAAACTTGTCATACGCCTTAACAATGTCACCGATGAGGCGGTGGCGAACAACATCTTCTGCTGTTAATTCAAGGAAGGCAATGTCATCGATTTCTTTCAAGATATCTCTAACGATCTTTAAGCCAGAGTTCTGTCCGTTAGGTAGATCAATTTGAGTCACATCTCCTGTTACAACCATCTTTGAACCAAAGCCAAGGCGTGTTAAAAACATCTTCATCTGTTCAGGTGTGGTGTTTTGAGCCTCATCCAAGATGATAAAAGCATCATTTAATGTGCGACCACGCATATATGCCAATGGAGCAACTTCAATAATGCCTGATTGCATTAAGCGTGGAATTGAATCAATGTCGATCATGTCATGCAGCGCATCAAATAGCGGGCGCAAGTAAGGATCAATTTTCTCGCTTAACGTGCCAGGCAAGAAACCAAGACTTTCGCCAGCTTCAACTGCCGGCCGGGTTAAGACAATTTTATTTACTTTCTTCGCCTGCAACGCTGCAACAGCCATAGCCATTGCAAGGTATGTCTTACCGGTTCCGGCAGGGCCGATACCAAAGGTAATTGTGTGCTCATCGATTGCATCGACGTAGCGCTTTTGATTTGCTGTCTTTGGGCGGATGGTGCGGCCACGATTGCTCACAATGTTAAGTGACATAACCTCTGCTGGATGATCAACAGGTTCGTGCTCCAGCATTTCGATTGCGCGGTTGACTGCGTCCACATTCAGGAGATTTCCACTGCGAATAACAACCATCATCTCGTTGAACAAGTTTTCTAACCGTGCGCAATCAATGTGAGGCCCGCGCAAAGTAATCTCATTGCCACGCACCGTGATGTTTACAGATGGGAAGGCAGCTTCAATAACTCTTAAATTGTCATCATGTGGACCCACAACAGCAACCATTGAAATGGCGTTAGGGACGGTGATCAGCGTTCGCTCCATATAAGGGTAAATCTATCTTTAACCGGGCGGCCATGTCATGGCTCGCCCACCCAAGAGATGGAGGTGAGCGTGGAAAACACTCTGACCCGCCTCTTCCCCGGTGTTAAAAACAGTTCGGTAGCCGTTGAGTCCGCGTTCCTTAGCGATCTGATCGGCAGCCAAGAAAAGGTCTGCAGTGATGGTTGCGCTGTTGCGTGCGATGCCTGCAGCATTTTCTGTGTGCAAAGTTGGAACAAGCAAAACATGTGTTGGTGCTTGTGGGTTTAAGTCATTAAAGGCAACAACGTTTTCATTGCGCAACACAATATCTGCTGGGATCTCTCCCTCAATGATTTTGCAAAAGATGCAGTTGGGATCTAAGGCCACGTAATTACCATACCTTTAAAAGCGCAGAGACCGCTGAAACTGCGGCAATACCAGCATGTGCCGAACGCAAAATTGGACGACCCATGAGCGCAACCTTTGCACCAGCTTGGGTAAATGCTGAGATCTCTTCATCAGTTAATCCACCCTCTGGCAGTCTTTC
>JBIILL010000015.1:0-16518 GCA_044232665.1 Candidatus Planktophila sp.
TAGAGCATCTGACTACGGATCAGAAGGTTAGGGGTTCGAATCCCTTCGCGCGCACAAGTTAAGCTCTCGGTGCCTTTCACACCGGGGGCTTTTCTTCTTTTACAGGTGAACTTTGGGGATGAGATTGCCCTTATTTAGCAAATTTTAGTGTTACCACTATCACCCCCGCCTTACCTTTGTTACCTCACCCCAGGAGAGTGCTAATAAAGAGGTAAAAGTGAAATTTGATGTGGTGCGCACAAAGAAGAGTGCTGCACGCTCAAATACAGGATTAAAGCCTGGCCAAAAGGTCAAGGTAACCGTGAATGTGAAGCCAAGGCCGTGATAAAAATGAAAAGAATTATTTCTGTTGTTTTGTTGAGTTTATTCGCTTCGTTGTTTCAAGGAATGCAATCGGCGAATGCTGCTGTACCTACTTGGGGCAGTACTACATACACTCCAAATAGAGTCCAAAGCCCTGCCAATGATGGTGGTTGTCAATGGATAATTTCTGTCAATGATAATGGCTCACCGTTAACTAATTACTTAGTCACAGTTCGAACTGGACCAAACACAACAGGGACCATCGTTTATCCCGAGGCACCACTTTCACCTGCACAGACAGATAAAACCATTGTGAAAATGTATCTGAATTTCTTTTCAAGTTTTGGCGCAGCTGAAAACACTAATTATTATTTCACGGTCAGACCTGTGAACGCGAACACAACCGTTAGCGATCCCGGAGAAGCGAGATATATTGGTTATTGCCCTGTAACGGGATTAAATATTCCAGGAACTCCAGGAACACCGACAGTAGTAGCCGGAGATGCAAGTGCGACTGTGACAATCACGCCAGCAGCCACGGGTACTGGTAATGCACCGAGTTCGTACACGGTAACCGCTTACGATAATGCCGGCGCACTTTTCAGTCCTTCAAAAACATGTACCGTGACGTCACCGAGTACCTCATGCCTCATAGAGGGTTTAACTAATGGAACCCCATATAAGTTTAAAAGTAGTGCAACTAACTGGAAAGGAACCTCTGCCGAATCGGTATCATTTTCTGCAGCAGCAACTCCAACAGGGGCTATCGCTCCAACAATCACAAATGTAACCTCATCGACTGCAAATGGAAGTTATAAAGCTGGTGATGTAATTTCAATTCAAGTAACTTTCAATGAAGCTGTTACTGTCTCGGGAACACCACAATTAACACTAGAAACAGGCTCAACCGATCAGGTGCTTAACTACGCTTCAGGATCAGGCACAGCTACTCTCACCTTTAGTTACACAATTCAAGCAGGTGATACCTCTAGCGATCTCACCTACGTTGCAACTAATTCGCTCGCACTTAATAGGGGAACGATTAAGAATTCATCAAATTTGGATGCAGTTTTAACGCTTCCAGCCCCAACTGCGGCGGGGTCTTTGGCTGCAAACAAAGCAATCGTTGTTGATACAACTGCGCCAACTGTCACGGGCTTTTCTTCGACAACGGTAGATGGTTCATATAAAGCGGGTGCCTCAATTAATATCACTGCAACTTTGTCTGAAATAGTTGCAACTGCAGCATCAATTACCGTAACTCTAAGCAATAGTCAGACAGTTGTGCTGACTCACAATTCTGAAACAAATACTTTAACTGGCAGTTACACAATCGATGCGGGACAAAGTAGCGCAGACCTTGGCGTTTCTTCATATGCGCTAACAACTGCGCCAGTAGACATTGCAGGAAATGCTATGACTTCGACAACAATGCCAGCCGGCAATATTTCTGGCACGCAAGCAATTGTTGTAGATACAACTCTCCCAACCGTCAGTAGCTTCTCATCGACAACCGCAGATGGTGCTTATAAAGTTGGATCGACAATTAATATCACTGCGACCTTGTCTGAGGCAGTTACAGCAGCAGCTTCAATAACCGTAACTCTGGATAACGGAAAGACTGTTGTATTAACGCACAATGCTGTAAATAACACGTTAACTGGCACTTATACGGTAGCCGCAGGAGACACGAGCGCAGACTTAACAGTTTCATCGTATGCATTGACCTCTGCGCCAGCCGATGCAGCCGGCAACATCATGACTGACACAACAGTCCCTAGCGGTGCAAACAATATTGCTGGTTCAAAGGCAATTGTCGTTGATACAACCGCACCAAGTACTCCATCAACTCCGGATCTTGCAACAGCATCGGACACCGCGGGTGCATCTGACACCGACAACATAACATCAGATAGCACCCCAACAATCAATGTCTCCACCTCTTCCGGTACTGCGGTAGTCACCGCCACAAAGGGTTCTTCTAGTGTGTCTTGCACAATCTCATCAACTTCATGCACCCTTGGCACACTTGCCGATGGTGTTTGGTCCTTAACGGTTACAGACACTGACGCTGCAGGCAATGCAACAACCTCAGCTGCATTGTCAATTACTATCGATGCAACAGCACCAACTCCGACTGTTGCGACGGTAAGTGTCACAACTTCAACTGGCGTGACAGTTAGATCAAGCGAGGCTGGAACTGCCTACTTGGTCAAATCAGACATTTCTGTTTTAGCCATACCCACATCTCCTGGTGTTGCGGATGATAATTTCAATCAAGTAACAATCTCTTCCGCAAACACAGATACCACGATGTCTACCGCCGGACTTGTTGCGGGAACATATAAATTGTATGTAGTTGATGCCGCGGGCAACCTTTCATTAGCGGCAGCTTCAAATACAGTTACGGTGGCAGTTGCTGCCGCGCCAACTTCAAACTCGACTGCGGCCCCAACAGGTACAACTACATTTGGGAGCACATTAACCAACGCTGTTACCTTTAATGGCGTTCCAACTCCAACACTGACTTATCAGTGGAAGAGCTGTACAAACGCTACAGATACAGCAACTGTTTGTTCTGATATTTCTGGAGCAACAGGCTCCAGCTTTATTGCAAATGCCATCGAACTAGTTGGCAAGTTCATTCGCGTTCTAGTGACTGCGATAAATGGTGAAGCACCAAACGCAACCGCTTGGTCATCTCCAACGGCAGCGATTACTGCAGTTGCACCTGGAGTTCCAACTTTGGGCACACCAACACTTGGAAATCTACAGATAAATGTTCCATTGACCGCACCAGTATCAAATGGTGGTTCAACTATTACTAAATATCAGTTCTCAACTGATGGTGGAGCCACCTGGATGGATAGAACAGACACAGCAACCGTCTCTTCCCCAGTAGTTATTAAGTACCTAAGTACCAATGGAACGACGCCGATAGTGGCTGGTACTGCTTATCCGATCCAAATTCGTGCCGTAAACAGTGCATCTTCTCCTGAAGGATTAGGCACTGCATCAGTTTCAGTCACAGCTGCCACAGCACCTGGTGCTCCAACTGCAGTATCTGCAACAGCAACAGTGTCAACAACTGCGACAGTTTCATTTACAGCACCAGCTAGTAACGGCGGAAGTGCAATAACGAGTTATACCGTCACTTCCTCGCCGGGCGGTGTTACAGCAACGGGTAGTACTTCCCCCATAACAGTTACAGGTTTAACTGCTTCAACGGCTTATACATTTACGGTTACTGCAACAAATGCAGCCGCAACTTCGGTTGCATCTGCAGCAACAACTTCGGTAACGACTCCAGCGCCTGAAATAGTTTGTAATGCTGCATGTGTTGCCGCAGCTACGGCCGCAGCAGAAGCCGCCGCCGCAGCAGAAGCTGCCGCAATTAGAGCTGAAGCCGCTGCTGTGGCAGCTGCCGCAAAAGCCGTAACAGATGCTGCTGCCGCAAAGGTTGCCGCAGCCGCAAAGGTAATTGCAGATGCTGCCGCGAAAGTAGTTGCCGAAAAAGCAGCAGCTGAAGCAAAGGTCGTTTCTGATGTAGCAGCAAAAGTAGCTGCAGAAAAGGTAGTAGTCGATAAGTCTGCAGCAGAAGCAGCTGCAAAAGCTGCAGTTGATAAAGCAGTCGCTGCTGCAGTGGCGAAGGCAGATGCAGATGCAGCTGCTGCACAGGCAGCAGTGGTTGCCAAAGCTGCAGAAGATGCACAGGCAGCAGCTGTTATTGCTGCAAACAAAGCGGCAGATGTACTAAAGAGTGCAACAACTACAGCAGCGGCAAAAGCCACAGCAACTGTGGCAGCAACAAAAGCAGTTGCTACGGCAGCAAACGCAGTCCAAGTAGCAGCAACTGCAGCCAAAGCCGCAGCTACTGCTAAAACGACAGCCACGAATGCTGCAAAGCAAGTAGATATTGCAATTGGAGCTCTAGGCTCTAAGACAGCAAGTGCAAGCAATGCTGCGCAAGCAAATGTAATTGCTGCAGCAGCAAAAGCAGCAGCTAATAGAGCCGCAAAGGCAGCAGTTGATCAATCTGCGGCTGCGAAAGTAGCGTCGAATAATGCTAATAAGAAGGCTGCTAATACCGCTGCGAGCATCGCAACAGAGCAAAAGGAAGCAGCAGTGGCAGCTGCTGAAGCAAAGACTGCCTCTGATGCGGCGCTGAAGGCAACTGAAGAAAAGATTACTGCGGCTACTGAAGCACAAAAGAGTGCCGAAGCAGTCGTTAAAGCCTTGGAAGAAAAGATTACGCTAACTGAAGCTTCTGTAAAGGCAAAAGATATTACCGAGCGCGCAGCTATAGATAAAAAGATAGAAGAAGTAACAGCAAAGGTCACAGAAGCACAAAGAGTCGCTGATGCAGCAAATGCAAAGGCTGACGCGACAGTTGCTGCTCAAGAGAAAGCACAAGCTGCGGCAACTGCCGCCTCGCAAAATGCAGCAACACAAGCAGCTGAAGCCGTGGCTGTGAAAGCAGAGTCAATAGCAATGACTGCTGCAGCTACGAAGGCTGCAGGTGAGGCAAGCCTTGCGGCAAAGATTGCTACAGCTGCAGTTGCAGCCGCAGCAAAGGTTCCTTCAAAAGCGGTAATCGTTCCAAAACCGAGTACATCAACAAACAAAAATAGTGCAAAAGCAACAGTCACAGGATTAAAGCCTGGCCAAAAGGTCAAGGTAACTGTTAACGTAAAGGGCAAATAATGAGAAAAATACTCCTACTCGCGATTATTCTTTTGAATTTTCTAGTCTTGCCCTCTTCCACTGCGGTGGAGAAAAATGTTGTGATTGATCGACTCACACAGTCAGAGGCGGAAGATCTTGACATTGAGATCCCAGATGATGTTCCACCTGGGTTTCACTCGATCACAATCGAGGTTTACGATGACAACGGAACTGTTAGCCAAAAAGAGATTGAGTTCTGTAAGGATGAAGAAGGCGTGGTCCAGTGGGATAACAAATGTCCTAACCTGAATGTAGATGAAGAGAATGCACCTGTTGATCCAGAACCAGTCAAAGCAATCAAAAGCGGATTGCAACCATATGATCCATTGGGCGATCCAGAGACGACAAAGGGCTTGCATTTGGCTGGTTTTGCAGCCCTTGCAGCGCTGACTTCAATTAAGCGCAATGAGAAGCAAAGCGATGAAGAGCAAGACCAGGAGTCTTTGCAATCAGTTTCATCTGGTGCGCTAAAGCTGTTAAAGAATGAACCAGGCAAGGGAGATCTTTCTAAAACTTGGGATAATCGTTATACCGATAATACTGATTACGCCTTTGTTGGATTGGCTCACCGTTTTAATCGATTCTCACCGCTGCTAACACGCACCATTCAAGACGGAAACACTATTCGAGCAATACTCGGATCGTGGGCAGTGCTGTTGATGCCAGTCGGCTTAATCCTTGGAGTTATTGCTGTTATTAACACTGGGGGAGAATCACTGCCTCCGGTCTGGACAATTGTTGCCTTAATCATGGCGATCGCAATCTTTGATGCCTTTGCAGGATTTATCGCTGGATTTGTTTTCTTCCTTGCAGCACTTGTTACAGGCAACATCACAAATCGTCCTGAGCTACTAACCACTATCGGCGTGATGGTTCTGTTTTTTGCACCAGCTCTACTTGCAAGTGCCTTCCGACCATTCCGACGTTTGGTTCGTACCCAAGATGACATGTGGGAGCGCATCACAGATTACGCACTTGGAACATTGCTTACCTTCTGGGTAATTACGAAGATGGTTGCTGCAATGAATGGTTTGGCTCGTTTGGAACTTCCAATTACAGAGTACGGAACTGAACTTGCGCTCATCGCAGCTGGCTTATTGCTAATCCGTGTTGCACTTGAAGATGTTGCTGTTGAGCACTACCCAATGCGCCTTCGCGCACTTCATGTTGAGATCAAGAAGCCTTCTCAAGCTCAAAAGGTTCGCTCTCTTGTTTTCAAGATCTTTGTTTTCTTCATCATGGCTGCTCCATTTGTTGGTTCAACACTTAACTTGGTTCTTGGAACCTTGTTATTTGCAATCCCACAGATCACATCCCTTAGCCTTGAAGATAATCTGCCAAAGAAAAAGTTGTATCTGCCAAAGGGAGTATTTAAGACCGTTGTCATGATCTTTGTGATGGCACTTGCCTCCAACATGATTGAAGGGGCATTTAGCTCACCTGAGGCTTTCTTAAAGTGGAGTTTTGTTGTTATGGCCTTGCCTGGCTTCATCCTTCACTACTTAGATGCAATTACTGATGCACCAGAAACAGATTGGAAGACCACAGAAAATGGTCGCAAGATCTATCGAATCGGTGGCGTAGTCATCTTCGTATTGATGGTTCTTATTGTGAGGGGCGTGGATATCGCATCCTGGCTTGTTGGGTAATACTTAAGGCATGACCAGAGTATTGCTGACAGGCTTTGAGCCTTTCGGAACAGCAACCTCAAACCCTTCGGGTGAGATTGTTAAACAGATTAGCGGTGACAATATCGTTACCGCGATCTTGCCTGTGGCTTATGCGGGATCTGCAGAACGACTGTTGGCATTAATTACAGAACACAATCCAGATGTTGTTATCTGTTTAGGTCAAGCAGAAGGTCGCACTCAGATTACCCCGGAAAAAATTGCTATCAATTTAGATGATGCACGTCTTGCAGATAATGAGGGTGTGCTGCGCAATGATGTGAAGATTCTTGAATCCGGCCCAGACGCTTATTTCACAACTCTTCCTATAAATAAGATGGTTGAAGCAATCAAAGCAAAGGGAGTTCCAGCGGCAGTTTCCTTAAGTGCTGGTGCGTTCTTATGTAATCATGTTTTCTATGTTGCACAGAGTAAGTTTGCAGGCACAAAGGTGCGTAGTGGTTTTGTTCATGTGCCATTAATGGATTCGCAGGCTCCCGAGTTTCCGGGTTTGCCCACGATGCCGTTAGATCAGATGGTTAAAGCTGTGCGAGCTATGCTCGAAGTGCTTTAGCAAACTCGCGGAAATCTTCGACAAGTAGATCAATCTCTGTTTGGCCGTGTGCCAAGGAGATTAACCACTGCTCATCTAGTCCTGGAGGAGTGATGATTCCGCGGTTGAGTGCAAATAACCAGTGTGCTTCTGCGATACCAAAGTCTGTTGCTTTGTAGTCACGGTAGTTGCGAACAGGTGCTGTGGACCATGTAACACAGCCCTTAACGCCAAATCCAACGGTGTGTGCAGGTAGTTGGTACTCATCAATAATTTCACTGATGCGATCTAACGCTTGCTGATTAAGTGCTTCTGCATCAGCGAGAGCTTGATCAGAACAAAGGCGATCAATTGCGCGAACACCAGCCATTGCAAGGGGATTACCGTTGAATGTGCCGAAGTGTGCCATTTTGCCGTTTGTTACAAAATCCATGTACTTCTTTTTTCCACCAAATGCGGCCAAAGGAACTCCGCCACCAATTGATTTAGCAAGAGTAATTAGATCTGGCTCAACACCTAAGCGAACAGATGCACCGTGTGCACCAGCTGTTAAGCCTGTCTTTACTTCATCAAAGATAAGAATGACGTTGTACTCATCGCAGAGTTCGCGAACACGCTCTAGGTAGCCAGCATCTGGCAGGATGATTGCAAGGTTTTCTAGAACTGGTTCAACGATGAAACAAGCAATCTTTGAAGCATTCTTTTCAAACATTGCTTCAAGTGCAGGGGCATTGTTGTAAGGAACAACGTAGATGTCTCCTGGAACTAAGTTGGAATCCATCACCGCAGTTGGCTCTTCTGGATCGCCAGCCTTGTCTAGCGGTGGTTTAGCTGAAACAACAAAAGGATCATAGCTACCGTGATAACCGCCCTCTACTTTAAGAATTCCCATTTTATTTGAGGCAGAGCGTGCAACACGAACTGCATACATTGTTGATTCAGTACCGCTGTTAGTAAAGCGAACCTGGTCAATCTTAAATCGCTTGCAAATCATTTCTGCAGCATCAGTTGATGTTGGTGATGGTGTAACAAAGAGCATTCCTGTGGTTAAGGCACCTTGGATCTCTTCGACAACAGTTGGGTTTAAGTGTCCTGCAAACATTGCACCAAAGCCCATAGATAGATCTAGGAGCTGTCGACCATCAACATCGGTCATGTATGCGCCCTTGGCAGAAACAATTGAGATTGGGTATGGATCCCAGTGCTGGAAGCTAGATGTAACGCCTAAGGGCAAGGATTTAAAGGAACGGCAACTCTCTTCAGCGCTCTTGCCAGTACTTTTAGTAAATAGTTCCCATTCTTGCTTGAGAATAGCTTCAACCCTCTGCGGGTCTACTGGAACTGATGTTGTAGGGACGAATCTATATGTTTGCTTGTGGTTACTCTGTGTCAGCATTTGTAAAACTTGTACGGCAAAGGTTTCAGCGTTTGAAACTCGTTTGAGAAGTACTCTCCCGGTTCGTTTTAGTTAATTTCTTAACTAGGTGTAATTCTCTCACTCTTTAATTAAAAAGCAACCCCGTTACACTCAGGGCATGCGTAAAAGTCGGGCGTTTCTAGCCTTTTTATTGGCTTTTTTGTCAATAAATGGGATTTCTTACGCATCCGACACAATTCCCTTAAGTTGTGCAAATAAGACAAATTATGCAATTCGTGTATCTAATGTAATAAAAGGGTGTGAAAAAACTGAACTTTCATTGGGTGCGGGTGCAATATCACGTTCATTAATCCGCCCAGACACACTGGATAAACAACTTATGAATCGTTTTAAGGCAGCCCAAGCTGCTGCAAAAAAAGATGGACAAGCTCTCTATATCGCATCAGGATTTAGAACCTTATCTAGACAGCAAACTTTATTCGCACAAGCTGTTAGAAAATATGGAAGTGCACAAGAGGCAAGTAAATGGGTCGCACCACCACTTGTTTCACACCATCCATGGGGAGTCGCAATAGATGTTAACTATCCAGATGAACCAGTTGGTGCAGGATGGTTAGAAGTTAACGGATCAAAGTTTGGTCTATGCCGTATCTTTGAAAACGAATGGTGGCACTTTGAACCAGTGATCGCACCTGGTTGGAAATGTCCTGCATTGGTCGCTGATGCAACCTTTAGTATTGATTAACGAAGGAAGAGTGCACGTAATCTGCGTGATGTGACAAATAACCCGGCAGCAATCATCACTAGGAAGTATGCAATGTGGACAAGTACTCCTGAAGTAATGTTCCCAAACCAGAATGCTCGAACCAATTCAATTCCGTGCCACAGCGGCAAAGCCATGATGATCTTTTCAACCCAATCTGGATAGACAGAGATTGGGTAGAGGGAGCCAGAGAACAGTGTCATTGGTAGAAGGATGATGTTGATGAAGCCCATCTGCTGGTAAGTCTTAAAGTATGAGGTCACAGCCATTCCGAAGGATGCAAAGCCAAATGCCACCAGAGAGGCGGCAGGAATTGCCAGCAGCGCCCAGATGCTAGGGGTGAGACCAAGTGCGGTGACAACAGTGAGGAAGCCAAGTGAGTAGACCAAGCCGCGAATCAAAGCCCAACTGATCTCGCCGAGTGCGATATCCAAAGGCCCAAGAGGTGTGGAAAGCATTGTCTTATATAACTTGGATTCATTGAGCTTCCAGAAGACATTCCAGGTTGAATCATAAATTGCACCATTCATCGCACTATTTGCGAGTAAACCTGGTGCAATAAAGAGTGTGTAATCAATTGTTGTGCCACCAGAAGAAATATCGCCAACAAGATTTCCCATCCCGTAACCAAAAGCTAATAAGAATAGAACTGGCTCAACAAAACCTGTAACAACAGGAATCCAGTTAGTAGATCTAAATGCTAGCCAACCTCTTTCTAGCAACACATGAGGACGGCCGGCATACATCGCCGTAGATTTACTTCGTTCTGCAATTTCAACGGCAGCACTCACTTTGCCAACCTCCGTTCAAATTGGCGCATTGCAAGGATAAGACCAATTACTACTAAGGAAGTTAAAAAGGTTAAGTGAACAGCAATCATTAGGTTGCTGATCCCGTAATCAAATGCTGCTTCACGCCCGAGTTCTGTGGCGTGCCACAGCGGAGAAATCCAACCAATTGGTTGTAAATAGATTGGCATTGAAGACAAAGGGAAAAATGTTCCAGAAAATAAGAACATCGGCATGATTACCAGGCGGCCAAGAATGTTAAAGAATTGATCCACCTTTTCAATTCTTGCTGCAGCAAACAAAATGATGGCACCAAAACCGCCAGCACCAAGAACTGCAATTGGAATAAGCAAAATACTTGGGCCAATCTCCACAACATTAAAAGCGATTAGAAGTGCGTAATAGATAGAAACACTAAAGATTGCCCGACATAGGGCTGATAGATAAACACCTAAAGCAATTTGACGCCCAGTAATTGGTGTTGCGTTCTGGGCAAAGAACAGTTTGCGCCACTTAAAGCCTTCAATAGTTGGAAATATGGTTTCATCCATTACTCCTGCAATTGCTGAGTTAGCCAAGAGGGCAGGTGCGATAAAAGCAATGTATTTAATTCCGTTTGTGCCACTTGTCCCAGAGCCTTGTTCAACGAGAACGCCAATACCGACACCCACCGCGATCAGGTAAAACAAAGGGTTTCCGATGTCTACTGCAGCAATAATCGTCTTCCATTTAGATATAGATTTCAAACGCGCTGAGGCTATATATAGCGCACCAAAGCGTTGAATCTGAGGAACATCAATACCCGCGTTCATTCAATCAAAGTTCTTCCAGTTAAACGCAAGAAGACATCTTCAAGTGAGCTACGTCGTACAAGTGAAGTAGTAGCGTGCATACCTGCATGAGTGATTTTTTCCAGAAGCGCTTCACCATCTTCGGTATACATCAGCAAACGATCCGGCAAAGTTTCCATGCGCTCACACATTTGTGACAACTGTGGGGCAACCTCTTTATTTCGGTCGCTACCAAAGCGAACCTCAAGAACCTCTTTACTCGAATACTCTTTAATCAAACCTTGAGGTGAACCTTCAGCCATAATCGCGCCTTTGTCCATTACGACAAGACGATCGCACAACTGTTCTGCCTCATCCATGAAGTGTGTTGTGAGAACAAGAGTTACACCTTGTTCCTTTAAGCGGAATAAGCGATCCCACAAGATATGGCGTGCTTGAGGATCAAGACCTGTAGTTGGCTCATCTAATAACAAAATATCTGGTTCGCTGACAAGTCCACGCGCAATTGTTAGTCGGCGCTTCATTCCACCACTGAGGTCTTCAACCTTCACATTACGCTTTTCTTCGAGCTGTGCGAACTCTAGAAGCTCTTCAATCTTTGCCTTAATGAACTTTTTTGAAAGACCAAAGTAGCGTCCATAAATGAATAGGTTTTCGCTCACTGTCAGTTCACCATCTAGGTTGTCTTGCTGTGGCACAACACCTAGGTGGGCACGAACAAGGGGACCAAACTTTTCAGGATCCTTATCCAAGATTTCAACTGTGCCCGAGGTGCGGGTGGATGTTGCGGCCAAGATGCGCATAGTGGTTGATTTACCAGCGCCATTGGGACCCAAGATTCCGAAGGATTCACCCTTAGCAACATCGAAATCGATGCCGGCTACAGCTGTGAAATCCCCGAAAACCTTGGTCAACCCACGTACAGATATGAGTGGTTTAGACATTCTTCTATTCTACCTGAGTATTGTTTGCCTACATGCTATTCAAAAATGAACCATCCCATGACCTCACCTCTAACGATGTCTTCATAATGCCAAGCAGATCTGATCTTTCATCAATAGATGCAACCAGAACGACAATTCCCTTACATTTATCGTGGAGTAATTAACTACATGAGCCAAAAGCCAACCATCATCCTTGCTACAAGCAATGGAGTTGGAATGGGACACCTTGCACGAGCAAGTGCAGTCGCTCTTGCTTTAAAGGATGTTGCTAACCCAATTATTGTTTCAATGGCTGGTGGTATCGCAGAGGTCCCTGCATTTATGGGAATTCGTTGCGAATATATTCCGGGCAGAGATCGAATGTGGATGAGCCGTGAAAAGTGGGATGTTTATTTACGCGATCGCCTATTGGCATTAGCAGAAGAAACCGGCGCAAAGGTTGTGTCATTTGATGGCGTTGTTCCTTATCCAGGTGTAATTGCAGCAAAAAATGCCAACCCACAATTGAAGTTGGTGTGGGTGCGCCGTGGCTTGTGGCAAAAAAAGCCGCAACGTTTCATTTTAGGGTTGCAATCAAAGATGATGGACAAAGTCATTGAGCCAGGAGATATTGCCCGTGCTTATGACTTTGGTCCAACATCAAAGCGTAAAGACTCTGTTTTAACCTCGCCTGTCTCACTTTTTCGCAAAGAAGATGCGATGTCACGCGATGATGCGCGCCGCGCACTTGGTTTAGATCTCAACCGCCCAACGGCACTTGTCCAACTTGGCACGGGCGATAGCGATGTGAATGAAAAGGTAACTGCAGCATTATCAGGATTACTTGGTTGGAAAGATTTGCAAGTTATCTTGACTAAAGCGCCAGTTGATAAAGATGGTAATTCACTTGCACCAGAAGGTCTTGATCTAAAGGTTGTTCGTTATTTCCCACTTGCCAAGGTTTTACACGCCTTTGATGCAGGGATTTGTGCAACTGGTTATAACGGCGTGCATGAACTATTGCCCGCCCAAGTACCAACAGTTTTTGTCTCAAATATTCGTGGAACAGATGATCAAGAGGCACGAGCCAAGTGGTGCAATGACTTTGGCTATGCCTTGCGCGCAGATCAAGCAGATTTGGCTGACATCACTGAAAAGGTAAAGATGCTGCAGGATCCTGCTGTTCGAAAGCGTTTGTCTGACAAGTGCGCAGAACTACCTAATACAACTGGCGGACAAGAGATAGCCGCAATGTTGTTTGAACTAGCTGTTGCACAAAAGCCAGTTCGCACAAAGACATTTACCTTTGCTCGCCTGATGGCGCAGGATCACATCAACCGTGGCTTGCGCCATGTTGCAAACCTTGGTTTGCGCCGCGTTGCATTGGTATATCGATTCCTAAACCCACACATCAAGGTGCAGGAAATTGATCAAGCACCACCTGTATTTGGTAACCACACCACCGCCGCTGAGTTGCACCCACTAATTAAGTCATCTACCAGGTATGAGCACTTAATTGAAGGTTCTTCCGCCAATTACAGAAAGCGCCGGGAAGAGATAGCATTTGCTGCATACGGGAAAGAAACGGTAATCACAAAAACAAAATGAACTTTCGCACTTGGATTAGAAAGACTCCTGCAGGCCGTTTATTCTGGCGTGTTTTCATTGGCGTAGTTGGTGGTGGCATAACAGTTTTCGGTGCAGTGCTATTGGTTGCCCCAGGCCCAGGTGTTTTGGTTCTCTTAGCAGGCCTTGGAATTTTGGCAACTGAGTTTGCTTGGGCTGGTCGCATAATGATGCGAACTAAGGAAATGGCAAGTAAAGCTGCAGAACGCACAGGAATGAAACCTTGGGTTAAATACTTTTTGGTTGCAGGTGGCGCAGTATTTTCAATTGTTGCAATTCTCATTTATCACTATCGCTAATTTCAAGATAGGCTCGCGGCCATGACTAGAGCCGATACTTCAGTAGAAATTCACGATCTCATTGCAGAGCGTCGTAGTCCACGTTCACTTGATGCAACAGCAACAATTGAAAACCAAGATCTATTGGCATTGCTTGAAGCAGCACGTTGGGCACCATCTGCCAACAATCTTCAACCTTGGCGATTAATTGCAGGCAAGAGAGATGACTCAAATTTCACTGCACTCCTTGAATGTTTAGTGCCCTTTAACCAAAGCTGGTCAAAGCGCGCAGCAGCCTTTGTTGCAATTGCTGGAACTCCAGCACAAGCAGATGGAACTGCAATACCAACATTTATGTATGACTGCGGATTGGCAGCAGCGCAATTAACTATTGAGGCTCACCATCGTGGATATGTTGTTCATCAGATGGCTGGCTTTGATCATGAAAAAGCTGCCATGTTATTTGATGGCGCTGTGCCTATTGTGATCATGGCTGTTGGCAAGCAAGCACCTGCAGAACAACTAGAAGGTCCTGCCTATGATCGCGAAGTTGCACCTCGATCACGCAAAGATCTTTCAGAGATCGTTATTGCGGGACTGCCAAACTAAAAGCTGGAACGAATCTCCCAAAGATCTGGAAAAGTTGGATTAAATAAGGTGCTACTTAGGTAGGCAACTCCGCTTGAGCCACCAGTTCCTATTTTGTGGCCGATTGTTCTTTCCACCATTTTCACGTGGCGGTAGCGCCATTCCTGCATTCCTTCATCGATATCAACCAAACGCTCACACACCATTGCAGATTCTGGATCATTACGGTGGACATCTAGCAGTACCTCTTGCACTGCAGTATTTGCAACGTATCCAGTTGACTTATCGCGATTTAAGACTTCTTGTGGAATTGCATGCCCACGCTTTGAAATATAGACAAGAGCTGAATCCCACACACTGTTGCGTGCTGTGATTTCCTTAATCTGCTCTTGAATATCTAACGGTAAGTGTCCAGCCATCTTGTTATCGCGGCGTCCTAACAACGCTTCAACCATTCTGAACTGCGCAGATTGGAAGCCACTAGATGATGAAAGATATGAACGGAAGGCGTTGAACTGCAGTGGTGTCATAGTTTCTAAGATGTCGATTTGTGTGACACAGACCTTAAGGATTGTTCGGATACGTCCCAAGATAGCTAGTGAGTAATGGGAATCGCCAGATTCCATTGCAACTTGTGCTTGTTTGAATTCATGAATTAATTGCTTGAACCAGAGTTCATATGTTTGGTGGATGATGATAAAAAGCATCTCATCATGTTCTGGGCCAGTAGAAAGTGGTCGTTGGAGTTTAAGAAGCTCATCAACTGCTAAGTAGGAGGTGTATGTAAGTGCTGAATCAAAGTTTTCGCTCATGTGACGCGAGACCCACCTTCTACTGCTTCTTTATAGCGGCCAGATGCCACTAAATCCCGCATGCGTTCAAACCCATCCCAGATTTCAACATATGAAGTTGGAAGGGGAGATATTGCTAATCGAATTGAATTAGGTGTTCTGTAATCAGGAATTACATTTGAAATGGTGCGCATAGCTACACATATTTGCGCTGCATCTGGATGAACAAGAGAGATATGTCCACCGCGCTCATTTGCATCACGCGAAGTGTTTAATTCAATGCCAAGTGGTGCTAGCCAAGCGTCATATAGCTCGATCATCATCTGGGTTCCAACAGCTGCCTTATGGGCAATTGCATCAATGCCAGCTTCTTTAATCATTGAAAAGGCTGTCTGCACGCAACGGATTCCCAGCAACGATGGGCTAGCAATCTGGAATCCACGAATTGTTTGTGAACGCTCAAAGACTGGTCCCATTTCAAACTGGGCATCTTGTGCAAACCAACCTTGGATAGGAACTTGTAACTCACTTTGCACACGCTTTGAAACATAGAGCCAAGCAGGTGAACCAGGACCAGAGTTGCCGTACTTGTATGTGCACCCAACGCAAAGGTCCACACCATTTGCATCAAGGTTTAATTCAATTGCACCAACTGCGTGGCTGGCATCCCACACAACCAAGGCACCGATTGCGCGAACCTGATCTGTAATGGATTTCAAATCTGTTCGCGCACCTGATCGGTACTGAATAACTTCAAGAGTCACCATGGCAACATCATCATTGAGATATGGAGCAAGCACTTCAGTTGTGATGCGCTCATGTTTTGCTATTGCTGGATCTTCATTATCAATAATGACAAGCTTTAAATCAAACTGCTTTGCTATTCCATCAAGGATGTATCGATCTGTTGGAAAGTTAGCTGCGTCGGTAATAATTGTTTTGCGACCCGGACGTGCGTGTATTGCAGCAAGACATAGTTGATAGAAATTAACTGATGTTGTGTCACAGACCAACACTTGTCCTGGCCCAGCACCTAATGCTGCCGCGCCTAATAGATCACCAGTTGGCTGTGCTTCATCAACCCAGTGGCTCCAACCAGTTACAACTTCAGGACCCCACTCTTTGGTCATGAAATCATTAATCGCTGTAATCGTTGCTTTTGGTAACCGTCCTAATGAATTACCGTCGAGGTAACACATTTCTGGGTCTGAAATCACGAATTGAGATTTGAAATGGGCTAAAGGATCGTTTTTATCTAGCTCTAGCGCGTATTCGCGGTCAGTTACCTTCATGAGGGAAAGGTACGCTCTCCTACCGTGGCGCGCAATGTTGTAAACATCGAAG
>JBIILL010000073.1:0-5442 GCA_044232665.1 Candidatus Planktophila sp.
CGGTAAATCAACTCTTGCCGATCGCATGTTGGGCATTACCGAAGTTGTAGAGGCTCGTAATATGCGTGCGCAGTATCTAGATCGTATGGATATTGAACGTGAACGCGGAATCACTATTAAGTCTCAAGCAGTTCGTTTGCCATGGCGCTCAGGTATTGATGGCGGCGAATACATCTTGAACATGATCGACACACCAGGCCACGTTGACTTCACCTACGAAGTATCGCGCTCGCTAGCAGCATGTGAAGGCGCAGTCCTTCTTGTTGACTGCGCCCAAGGTATTGAAGCACAGACCCTGGCAAATCTTTATCTTGCAATGGAAAACAATCTAACGATCATTCCCGTTTTAAATAAAATTGATTTACCTAACGCACAACCTGAAAAGTTTGCAGCAGAGCTTGCTCGCCTCATTGGTTGCCAACCAGAAGATTGCTTGCGCGTTTCAGGAAAAACTGGCGATGGTGTTGCAGAGCTTCTGGACCAGATTGTGGCTCAGATCCCAGCACCTGTTGGAGATCCTGATGCACCAGCACGCGCACTGATCTTTGACTCTGTTTATGATTCTTACAGAGGTGTTGTTACCTATGTTCGGGTTGTTGATGGACATCTCTCACCTCGTGAACAAATCCAAATGTTTTCAACCGGTGTGCGCCACGAAGCGTTAGAAGTTGGCGTTATTTCACCAGAGCCACTTGCAGGCAAAGGTCTTGGTGTGGGCGAGGTAGGTTATTTAATTACAGGTGTGAAAGATGTTCGTCAATCTCGTGTGGGCGACACCATTACTACCTATAACAACCCCACAAAGAAAGCACTTGCTGGATATAAAGATCCTAAGCCAATGGTTTTCTCTGGGCTGTTCCCATTAGATGGTGCTGATTTTCCTATTCTTCGCGAAGCACTCGATAAGTTGCAGCTAAATGATGCAGCACTTGTCTATGAACCAGAAAGCTCTGCCGCCCTTGGTTTTGGTTTCCGTTGCGGATTCCTTGGACTACTTCACATGGAGATCGTGCGCGAGCGGTTGGAGCGCGAACACAAACTGAACCTTATTTCCACAGCACCTAACGTTGTTTATAACGTAACGCTAGATGATGGAAAATCAGTCCGAGTTACTAATCCGTCAGAGTTTCCAGATGGCAAGGTTGCCGCCGTCTTTGAACCTATTGTTAAATCAACAATTCTTGCGCCCTCTGATTACATCGGAACCATCATGGAGCTCTGCCAAGATCGCCGCGGTATCTTGCTAGGTATGGATTACATCTCTGAAGATCGCGTTGAAATCAGATATGACCTGCCGCTGGCTGAAATTGTTTTTGACTTCTTTGATCAACTAAAGAGCCGCACCAAGGGATATGCATCCCTAGATTACGAAGAAAAGGGCGAGGCTGAAGGCAACCTTGTAAAGGTTGACATCTTGTTGCAGGGCGAGGCAGTGGATGCATTTAGCGCCGTTGTTCACCGCGATAAGGCATATGCCTATGGTGTGATGATGACCGGCAAGTTGCGCGAGCTAATCCCTCGTCAACAGTTTGAAGTTCCTATTCAGGCAGCAATCGGTGCGCGCATCATTGCTCGCGAAAGTATTCGCGCAATCCGCAAGGATGTTTTGGCTAAGTGTTACGGTGGAGATATTTCACGTAAACGTAAGCTGTTGGAGAAGCAAAAAGAGGGTAAGAAGCGCATGAAGATGGTGGGACGCGTTGAAGTTCCACAAGAAGCCTTCGTAGCAGCCCTTGCCACCGATGCTGACATTGAACAGATTAAGGCTGCCCGTAAAGCAGGGCAATGATGCTCTCTTTCTATGTACATATCCCGTACTGCATTAAGCGGTGCGGCTACTGCGACTTCAACACATACACACCAAATGAATTGCAAGATGGTGCAACCCTAGAAATCGTTAGCAATGATTACATCGATGCGGTGCTGCGCGAATTAGAGGCAGCTCCAAAAGATGTTGTCCCAACTATCTTCTTTGGTGGCGGAACTCCATCCTTGCTGCCAGCAGATGATTTAGGTCGAGTTATCAGTGCAATCAAGGCACGCAATGGGTTAGCTGCAGATTGTGAAATCACACTAGAGGCAAACCCAGATTCTGTTACACAAGAAAAACTTGCCCGATACCTTGAAGTGGGTTTCAATCGCATTTCCTTTGGAATGCAATCGGCAAAGCCGCATGTTTTGGCTGTCCTAGATCGCACACACAATCCAGCAAATGTTGAAAAAGCAATCACTATGGCGCGCAGCGCAGGCTTTGAATCAATAAGCGTTGATTTGATTTACGGAACACCTGGTGAATCGTTAGATGATTGGCAAGAAACAGTTGCGGCCGCACTTGCTTTAGATATTGACCACATCAGTGCCTACGCTCTCATTGTTGAGACTGGCACAAAGCTTGCTGCACAGATCAAGCGCGGTGATTTAACAATGCCTAATGATGATTTGATGGCAGATATGTATTTGTTGGTTGATCAGATGTGTGAAAAGGCAGGACTTACTTGGTATGAACTCTCAAACTGGTCAAAGCCAGGTCATGAGTGCCGACACAACATTGCCTACTGGGAGAACAAAAACTGGTGGGGACTTGGACCTGGTGCACATTCACATATTGATTCACAACGCTTTTGGAACTTAAAGCACCCAACAACCTATAAACAAAAGTTGTTTGCGGGGGAGTCACCAATTGCAGATAGCGAACAGTTAACTCCAGCGCAGATCAAAGATGAAGCAATATTGCTTGGTATCAGAATGCGCGATGGATTGCAGATAGAGCTGCTAGAACCTCATCAAATAGAGGTTTTAGCCATCTATCGCGAGAATGGTTTTGTTCAATTACACGATGATCGCGTTCTCTTGACCCCTGCGGGCCGCTTGATCGCAGATCGAATCGTGCGAGAAATAAGTATCTAGTACTCTTGGAACAAATGTCATCACGTCGTCTTGAAATCCTCCGCGCAATTGTCGATGAGTACGTTGCGACCCAAGAACCTGTCGGCTCAAAGTCAATCGCCGATCATCATGGTCTTGGTATTTCACCTGCCACGATTCGAAATGAGATGGCTGTTCTAGAAGATGAAGGCTTGATTACTCAGCCTCACACAAGTGCTGGACGTATTCCCACAGATCTTGGATATCGAGTATTTGTGGACAAGTTAGCAACTGTTAAGCAGCTCTCAACAGCAGAGCGCAGAGCGATTGAAACATTTCTGCAAGGCTCTAATGATTTAGAAGAGTTATTGAAAAGATCAGCCAAGTTGTTAGCTGATATTACAAAGCAGGTTGCAGTTGTTACCTACCCAATTATTGGAGAAGGCCGCGAGAAGATGGCAATCTCAGGCACGGCCAACCTGGCTCGATCAGGTGAGGATCTAGGTCTTTCACTTTCACCAATCCTTGAAGCGCTAGAAGAACAAGTGGTTATTTTGCGTTTACTAGATGAGGCACGTTCGACTGTGCACGTTCGAATTGGTAGCGAGCAGAATGAGACAAATCTTCAAACAACTTCTCTTGTCACAGTTGGTTATGGCGTTGAGTCTTCCCAACATGGCGCAGTTGGTGTCTTAGGGCCCACACGTATGGATTACGCAGGTTCAATTGCAGCAGTTGATGCAGTTGCCCGTTATGTTGAACGATTTATTACTGAGGGTCCATAAGTGGCAGATCATTACCAAACCTTAGGTGTTACCAAGGGTGCTAACTCTGATGAGATCAAAAAGGCTTATCGCAAACTAGCCCGCGAACTCCACCCTGATGTGAATCCTGATCCACATACGCAGGAGAAGTTTAAAGAAGTAACAGAGGCCTATGACGTTTTAAGTGACCCACAAAAGCGTCAGTCCTATGACATGGGCGGAAGTAATCAATTTGGTGGTGCAAACTTTGGTGGCGGCTTTAGCGACATCATGGATGCATTCTTTGGTGGTGGTGGATCACGCGGACCACGTCCGCGTACGCGCGCAGGTCAAGATTCCTTAATCAGAATTCAAGTTGATCTGAATGAAGCGTGCTTTGGAACAGAGCGTGAAATAACAGTTGAATCAGCTGTTGTGTGTCCTAAGTGCACAGGTACTGGATGTTTAGATGGCCAACATCCTGAAGCGTGTATGACTTGTAAAGGGCGCGGAGAAACACAACAAGTTGTTCGCTCTGTTATTGGTCAGGTAATGACTTCTCGTCCATGTAATGCATGTCAGGGATATGGAAGTGTTATTAAGAGTCCATGCCGTGAATGTGCTGGCGAAGGACGAGTACGTAGTCGTCAGACCATTGATGTGAAGATTCCTGCAGGAGTAGAAACTGGAAACAGAATTCAGATGTCAGGCCGCGGTGAAGTCGGTGCAGGAGGCGGACCTGCTGGTGATCTGTATGTTGAAATCGTTGAAGAGCGCCATGAATATCTAGTGCGCGATGGTGACACATTACATATGGCACTTGAGATAACTATGATTGCCGCAGCACTTGGCACGACAGTTACCGTTGAGTCACTTGATGGACCAGTAGATGTCAATATTAAGCCCGGCACCCAAAGTGGCACACCCATTGTTATTAAGGGCAAGGGTATGACTCGTTTGCGCAGGGGAGATCGCGGAGACTTAATTGTTCATGTTGAGGTAGTCACACCAACAAAGTTGAGCAAGGATGAAGAAAAGATCTTGCGCTCCTTTGCCAATGCTCGTGGTGAAATAGCTAATGAAGCCCATGTAAAGGGCCAAGATGGATCAATTTTTAGCAAACTCAAGGGAGTGTTCCACAAGTAATGTTCACACTCTTTTTCGTAGATGATCTGCCAACAACAGTTGGTGCTTCCTACGAGTTTGCCAATGAAGATGCCAACCATGCGATTCGTGTGTTGCGCATGCACGAGGGCGCTGAATTTATGCTCAGTGATGGCAAAGGTTCATGGTCACAGGTTGTGGCAACAGAAGTAAAGAAGAAGTCCATGCAGGTTCGAGTCATGGATTCAGGTTTTCAAGATCCACTTGCAACAACTATTACCGTTGTTCAGGCAATACCTAAGGGTGATCGTGCCAAAGAGGCGATTGAGCTGTTAACGGAAGCTGGCGTTGATCGTATTGTTCCGTGGCTGTCAACGCGCAGCATTGGTAAGGGCTCAGATAAGTTTGCCGTCACAGCGCGAGAAGCAAGCAAGCAATCACGCAGATTTAGAATCCCAGAAGTAACTGAAATGGCAACAACTGCCCAGATTTGTGAAGCAATCAAGGTGAGCGATCTGGCTATTGCTTTTCATGAAAGCGCAACATCGAAGTTGTCTGATCAAGTTTCTTCCCACAATGTTGAGCATTTGTTAATCATCATCGGGCCAGAGGGTGGATTAACTGATGAAGAGATCTCAGCATTTACCCAAGCTGGTGCAAAGGTTGCGCTCATGGGTCGTCCAATTTTGCGTTCGGCACATGCTGGTATTGCCGCAGTTTCAGCGGTCTC
>JBIILL010000134.1:0-5428 GCA_044232665.1 Candidatus Planktophila sp.
AGGTGCTGCCAAGGCGTGAGCCCAGGCGTTGAACTGTGTCGGCTAGTTGATCATGGGAAGTTACATATGAGACATGGTCTAAGCGCATGGGGAAATCTTGCCCTATGAAAGGGGGTGCTCATTACCAAAAGTGAGCGTAGGGCGGTCATATCTGAGCGTGCGGAATGGGGCTGGGGACAACTCTGAGGTGGTGTCAGTTGGTACTGGGATTGTGCCAATTAACTCAAAAGAAGGAGAAATAGATGAGTAGATTAATTAGCAATCTGTACATTTCTAAGTTGTTTCTGTACATTATTGCTATGAAAGAGTTATCAGTTACAGAAGCGCGTGAGCAGTTCCCAGCTCTGCTCAATCAGGCTGCAAAGAAGCCGGTATGGATCACACGCCACGGTGTAGATGTGGCCGTAGTGATTAGCCCTGAGCTCTTTGAGACATTAGTAGGGGCACAAGAGGAGCTTGAAGACATTGCTGCCGTCGATGCAGCGATGTTAGATAAAAGTCCTGGTATTCCTTGGGAGCAAGTGCAAAAAGATTTGAAGCTGATTTGATCAAGTATCAGATCATTATTTTACCTGCCGCAGAAAAGTCTTTATCGAAGTTGCCCAAGAAGATGCAACTTCGAATTCAAGGGGCAATCACAACCTTGGCAAGCAATCCACTTCCGCCAGTTGCTAAGAAATTAGTGGGGCAAGATAACTATCGGCTTCGCGTTAGCGATTACAGGATTGTGTATTCAATCCATGAAAACATTTTGACCGTCAAGATCGTATCTGTTGGGCATCGCCGCGAGATTTACAGAAAGAATTAAACTACTAACGCGCCAACACACACATCAACGCCTCAACTGTCAGCAAGGGTGCTGCGTTATGGCTCAGGTTGGTCCTGGCATCCATGATGGCGTTGATCTTTTTAATGGTGGATTGTGGCTTTGTCTTGCCAGCCGTTGCTCTAATTTCATCTTCTAGCTCTTTATTAATCAGTGCATCTGGGCTACTTGCTTGAACCATCATGACATCTCTGTAGAAAGTTGCAATATCAAGCAATGCTGCATCCAGGCCATCGCGGATCATTCTCGTCTGTCTAGTCTTTTGTTCTTTCTCTAAATCTTTAATTGCTTTGCTTCCACCGGTTGCCATTCCGCGACCAGTTGCACCTTTGCCGTAGGCAAGGGACAGATCATCGACTTCTTTTTCATTTCGTAATTCAGCAGCCTCTGTTGCTTGTTGTGTTGCAAGATCAACAAGTGTTTGTGCTGCGGCAAATGCTGAAGAGATTCCTTGAAGAGTTAGTGGCAACTTCATGATTGTGTTGCGGGTGTTGCGTACGGATTCATTGTTGGCAAGGTAGCGAGCACGACCGATGTGGCCTTGTGAAACTCGTGCTGCAAAATCTGCCATGTTGGGTGAAATGCCATCTCGGGTTTGTAGAACACGTGCAACAGCTGTGTTAGATGGTGTGACAAGTTGCAGGTGGCGACAACGTGATCTAATTGTTGGCAACACATCATGCAGCGTTGGAGCACAAAGCAACCAGACTGTTCTGTTGCCTGGCTCTTCAATTGCTTTCAATAATGCATTTGCTGCAGACTCTGTGAGTCTGTCAGCATCCTCCATCACAACTACGCGCCAACCACCCATAGATGGCGCCCAAGCAACACGAGTGAGTAGCTCTCTTACTTCATCAATCTTTATTGAAAGTCCTTCTGTGACAATTACTTCAACATCTGGGTGAGATCCATTGGAGGCTGATCTACATTCATTGCAGGTGCCGCACCCATCTTTAGAACACACAAGTGCTTGAGCAAATGCGATTGCAGCAGATGATCGACCTGAGCCTGGAGGGCCCGTAAAGACCCAGGCGTGAGTCATTTCCTGTGATTCTTCGCCGCTTCGTGTGGCAGCTACTGCCTTTTGCAGGATCTCAACAACATGTTCTTGGCCAACAAGATCTGTATAGACGCTCACTTTTTCTTGGCGCTCTTCTTCTTTGGGGCTGCCTTTTTAACAGCTTTGCCTGCAGCCCTTATTGGGCGCAGGAGTAGATTGCCTTTGTCTTCTACTGCATTGCGCTTAAGAGCAGGGATTTCACTGACTCTAGAGATGATTGCAGCGTGTGTGTCCTCTATTGATTGATTACCATCGATGATGACATAGCGCTCTGGATCAAGGGCTGCTAACTGCAAGAACTCTTGGCGTACTCGCTCATGAAAATCTATTGGTTGTGATTCAAGGCGATCTTTACTCTTTAAGCGAGCAAGACCAATCTGTGGTGGTAGATCAATAATGATTGTAAGAGTTGGGAAGAGTGATTCAGTTGCCCAACGAGATATACGTGCCACTTCTTGCGGCTGCAGGATGCGTCCTGCGCCTTGATATGCAATGGATGAGTCAAAGTATCTATCACTGATTACTACATCGCCCTGCGCCAGCGCAGGGCGAATAACGGAGTAAACATGGTGGGCGCGATCTGCGGCATAGAGCAAGGCTTCTGCTCGTGGGCTGATCTCGCCGGTTGAATGTGAAAGAAGAATCTTTCTAATTTCAACTCCTAGCTCACTACCGCCTGGCTCGCGTGAGAGAACTACAGTCTCATCTTCTTGCTCAAGCCATGCTTTAAGTAGTTTTGCTTGTGTTGTTTTACCAATACCTTCTCCGCCTTCAAAAACAATGAAGACACCTTTTGCTGGCGCACCTGTGATGCTGCCTAGCTCGCCTTTGAGCGCATTTGAAATATCTGACCACAAAGAAACATTTGGGCGATCTTTCATCTGCTTATAGGAGATAAGACCAATTAAGGATGCAATAACTCCAGCAATTAAGATTGTTACAGCAGCGCCGTTATAACTAACCTCTGAGTTTTGAAACTTAAAGGTGTGCTCACCAACTGCTGCTGCAATAAGAGGTGCCACAGCTAATACGCCCACCAAAACCACACGGATCAGGCTTTGCACGAAGGCAAAGGTGCGCCCGCGCACATCATCTTTAACCTCCATGCCCAGCATGGTGAAGCCTGTTACCCAGGTGATGCCACTAAAGGCGCCCAAAACAATAGTTATAAAGACAGCAAGAACAAGGTTGGGGATGGCAGCAAGTGCCATAAGGAAGGCACCGCTAATTGTGAGGGATGCACCAAATAAACGGCGGCGAGAAAATTGTGCAAAGACCTTGGGACCAAATGCAATACCTGCAGCGAGACCCGTAAAGACTGCGCCAAAAAGAACACCGTAGGCGGCTTCACCGCCGCCTAGATCTCCCACAAATGTGCGTGCTAATCCGATTACCGCACCTGCTGCAACAAATGCCCCAACCATTCCAACGATTAGACCACGAATTAACTTGCTGCCTGAAACAGATTTCCAGCCTTCATGCAGACTCTTAAGTATCCCGGTGTCAGCTGCATGCTTTGCTGCAGCGCCCTTTGGTATTTCTTTTAATCCCCAGATTGTGAAAGCTGCAAAGGCAAAGGAGAGTGCGTTTACGTAGAGTGACAAATTAACTGCAGTTGAGTTAATACCAAAGGCAACGTTAATTGCTGATGTGAAGAGTGAGAGGAAGGTGAAGAGGAGGGCTGCAATGGGCGCTGTGCCATAGGCAGCTAAAAGAGAAACTTGATTTGCATTTTCTAACTTCTCGCGAGGGACCAGATTTGGAACTGATGCATCCTTTGCAGGGGACCAGAACAAGGTTATGCACTCAACCAGAATCATGGCCGTATAGAGCCAGAAGTAATTGTTTGCAATTGGGATAGAGATATAGAGCGCTGCTCGCAGGATGTCGCAATTAACCATTAACTTGCGACGATCTAACTTGTCAGCAATTACTCCTGCTAAGGGACCAAGAAAGACTGCTGGTAGTAAACGTGCGATGAAAACACCTGCGATTGCAAAGTTAGCAGTTGCGTAATCTCCACCAGAGAGCTGTTGTGCCATTGCAGTTGTTGCAAGTAGTCCTAGCCAATCACCCAAGGATGAAAAGACCATAGAGTTCCAGAGCTTGCGAAAGGGCTTAATTGCCAAGACACCACGTGTTACATCCTGCGCAGGTGCGGCAGGGGTTGGGAGCGTCTTTGGCATGGCGAGAGTCTATCGGGCGCATGAACTGGGCTTAAAGAGGCTGCAGGGGCCTTATTTATGGGTATAAATGGTGTAGCACATAAGAGTTATTGTGCTACCTTTAGCGCATGACAACAGCGGCGCACAAACCCAAGAAAGTGGTGGGGAAGAAACCTACCCCCGCCAAAAAAGCTGCAGTAAAGAAAAGGGTTCCAGCGAAAAGTAATGTGAATAATCCTTTGCGCACATCATGTGGTGTTCGCGAATTACGTCAATCTGCATCACAAATCTTAGATCAGGTTAAAAATGGAATCGTCGTTGAGATAACTGAGCATGGTGTTCCGGTTGCTCGTTTGGTCCCAATTAAAAACTCTTTATTTGAAGAATATATTGAATCTGGATTAATTACCCCTGCCGTAAATTCAGATTGGCGACCAACAAAGAATCCAATAAAAATTACAGGTAACAAGACTTCGACTGAAGTTCTTATGGAGCTACGAGCAGAGGAACGCTATTGAGTTGGTATCTAGATAGCTCGGCGATCCTAAAAACTATATTTGATGAAAAAGAGAGACCCGAGCTCTTGCGAGTTCTTGCTACACAATCAACTTCTTCTAGGCTTTCAAGAGTTGAGGTCCGTAGAACGGTAGCTCGGTTAGCGCCTACAAAAGTAAGCGGAGTAAATCGTGAGTTAGAAAAAATCAACTTTTTGCCGATCAGTGATGCAATTCTTTTGTCGGCAGAAAATTTTTCACCTGACATCAGCTTGCGCGCCTTGGATGCAATTCATGTGGCAACTGTGATGAGTCTGGAAGGCAGTATTGAAGGTTTGATTACTTATGACAAACAGATGGTTACAAACGCACAATTACTAGGAATAAAAGTTATTTCTCCCGGAATGAAGTAACTACTCAGTCTTTTTCTTTGCTTTGCCCGATGCAGCTTTTTTGGCAGCCTTCTTTGCTCCTGCTTTTTTAACAACGTTCTTTGTAAGAGTCGGTGCTGTCTCACCCTTCTTAGGCTTTGCAGCAGCCTTCTTACGTGCCTTCTTTGGTGATGGGCCATTCTCTGCTTCCCATGCACGGCGTCCTGCAAGTAATTCAAGTCCGCGATCTAATGTCATTCCTTCTGCTGTGTCACCACGACGTAGTGTTGCATTTGTTTCACCGTCAGTGACATACATACCAAAGCGACCATCTTTAATGATCAACGCCTTTTGTGACGTTGGATCAATACCAAGTTCTTTAATAGGTGGCTTTGCAACTCCGCGGCGTCGCTCCTTTGGACGTGAGTAAATATCAAGTGCTTCTTCTAATGTCATTGTGAATAGATGGTCTTCACTTGGCAGGGTGCGTGAATCTGTGCCAGCTTTTAGAT
>JBIILL010000016.1:0-16220 GCA_044232665.1 Candidatus Planktophila sp.
TGTTTTCGCTCTTTCAATCCTGCCTCTATAGTCATTAGCCGTATATCCATTTTTGTCTAAATCATAAACTTTCCATGCCCCAATTATCCAATCTAAATCTTTCTCAGTGCCATAAAAAACATTGAATTGACTTGTATTTTTGTAAACGCTGGCAAAGTAAGACATGGAAAATTCTAATTCTGTTTCAACAATTGCTTTGTAACTCTCAATAGCATTAGGAGAGTAGTGAAATTTAAAAAACTGCTTTACAGGTCCTGGAACCATCGACTTTTTCATGTTTGATAAAGATAATAAAAACGTATCGGTTTTAGATTCATTACCTATTGAGGCTGGTGTTGAAGTGGTTGTTGGAGTTGGCTTAGAAAGTAGAACGCCCTTATTCCAGACTAACTTTTTGCCTGACTTGATGCAGGTGTATTTTTTACCTGCGAATGTTGAAGTAGATCCTGCCTTCGTACAACCTCCTCCAGCTTTAGGAGTTGCAGCATAAGTCGGAGAGGAAAGAGTGATCATCAAAATCACTATAAGTGCAAGGATTAATCTCTTTCGCATTGAATTAGAGTAATTTATCGACAGTCAATTAACTAGACCTTAAGTGGCCTCCTTTTGGGTAAGTGCACGCTCCACACGCTCGTTACTTCTGTTTCTTTAGATTTCTATACTCTCGCAGCATCTTAAATGGCTTACTAAAGGTTGCCTTGGGCAGAGTCCAGACCAAAGTCTTGGGTGTGCGCCAGAAACGCTTCCATAATCTATAAGGCTTAGTTGCAATTCGGTGTGGCAAATCTTTCAAATAGTTATCCCACAGATCATTGCTCTCATGTTCAACCCGTGAATTACAGACCGAGCATGTTGTCGAAACTAGCAAGCGGCCGGCATAGACAAGCTCGTGCAAGGTTTCTTTATGGCAGTGAGCACAGTTAAGTTCAGCTTCTAATACTTCTTTACTCAATCTTTGTACCCCCTTCTGGCTAGTACATGCTCTGCAATTGCTAGATCTTGCGGATAGGTAATTTTCACATTAGAAACATCTGCCGTTATAGACATTGTCTTAACATCAGGAAAATACTTTTCCATACAGGCTGCCGTATCTGTTCCTGCAAAACCATCAAGAGCGGCCCTTTTGTAAGCCTCTAGCAATTGTTGTGCGACAAATCCTTGCGGTGTCTGTACTCTCACAACTGTATCGCTGCGTGCTGCGTCCATCTCGCGTGCATCAACAGCAATCGTAGGAATTGCACCTCCGTGACGATGGGCCGCCTCTGCGATCTCAACAAAGAGTGCTGGTGTTGCAAGTGGGCGTGCACCGTCGTGAATCAAGACAACTTCTATTTCACCTGATGCGATGGCAGGGGCTAGGTGTTGCAGGGCGTTGTACTCGCTCTCATGGCGCGTAGCGCCCCCATAAACAATCTCCACTTCAACGCCTCGGACTTCGCGTTGCAGCGTTGCACGGGCCATCTCTTCATCTTCAGGGTTAATCACCAAGATGGTGCGGCCATTCTTAAAGTTTTTTGAGGCGTTGACGAGGGATCTAGAAATAATGCGGCGACCGCTTAGCGGTAACCAGACCTTGTTAGTTGTGTGACCAAAGCGAGTTCCAGAACCAGCGGCCAGCACAACAAGTGCGGTTTTGATTCCTGACTTCATGGCGGTAATTGTGTCATGCTTGTCCACATGCTGGGTCGCCGCAAAAAGAAGGATCCCGTTGAAAAAGCGGCTGAAATCATTGCTAAACACCATGCAAAGAAGGACCGCAACGCTGGTTTGTTTACTGAACTACAAGAAGAAAAGCGTCGTCAGTTAGGTCTGCACCCAACACTGAGGCCAGATCCCAAAGAGGTGCGGGATGAGAAAACAAAAGACCCGCTAACGAAACGTCAGCGGGCGCTTTTGGAAGAGCTAGGGCTTAACCCCAAAGATATTTAGGACTTAAAGTCCAGCACCCCGAAAAATAGAGATTATTTCTTCATTACTACTTGCTGCATCTAAAGCGTTCAAAAAATCTGCATCCTGTAGGGCACCAATCACAGCCATAAGTAAATCAACTTGTTCTGCTGGATTTGTTATGAGTAAAGGCAAAATCATTTTTACTTGAACTTTGTCACCCAACGAACCCATTTCTCCAAACTCAATTGGATTTTTTAGTTTAAAGAAACCAACTCCGTCTGCATTTACATGAACTGAATCAGTATGAGGAATTGCAACAGGAATCAGAGTTGGTAAACCAGTTGGAAATTCTGACTCTCGTTTGATTGCAGCTTCGAGCCAGGTGCTCTTAAATAGGCCAGCCACATCACCCCATTGGGCGATTTTTTCGAGTGCTTGTTCGGCAGAATTGGCCTCTAGTTCATGCGCAACTAGATGGTCAATTAGTCGAATTCCTGAAGCCATGCATCAAATCTACTGTTATTTAGGAACCGCCGCTATACACTTTTTACAACCTGACTTGCCAAAGGCGTTAATGACGGGATGCTAGATGAGTAAAAAAGTTCTAGTTATATGTGGCACTGGTGTTGCGACTTCAACAGTGGTTGCCATAAAGATCAAAGACTTTTGTTCTTCAAGAGGTATTCCCGTTGTAGTTACGCAAGGCAAAGTAATGGACATTGTGCGCGGCATCGAAGGATACGATTTAATCGTTGCCACAACCCCAATACCCTCCACTGTAAAAATCCCTGTGATTCAAGGCCTGTCCTTTTTAACTGGAATAGGAAATGAAGCAACTCTGGAGAAGATTGCACAAGCACTTAGCTGACAGAATTTCTGTCAGCTTTTTTTGTTAGGAGGAAATGTTGAACGGCATTTTAGAATCTATTAGTAAGCTCTTTTTGGACTTGGGAGCTTCAATTGCACTACCAATCCTGATTACAATGTTTGGATTAATGCTAGGAGAAAAACTCCCGCGAGCATTTCGTGCTGGCGTTACCATCGGTATCGGATTCATCGGTATCGGTCTAATTATTGGCCTTTTGTTTGGCAAAGTTGGCCCAGCAGCGCAAGGTCTAGCAGATCGCTTTAATGTTGATCTAACAATTGTCGATGTCGGCTGGCCAGCAAGTGCTGCTATCGCATTCGGCTCTAAAGTTGGAGCGATCATAATTCCGATCTGTTTGTTAATGAATATCTTCTTGTTGGCTATTGGCCTAACGAAGACTTTTGACATTGATCTATGGAACTACTGGCACTTCGCATTTATTGGTGGACTAGTAGCAGCAATCACAGAAAGCTACGCCAAGGGAATTGTGACAGCATTGATTGCAATGATGTTAACTCTGGCATTAGCCGACTGGGCTGCACCGCGAATTCAAGCGCACTATGACTATCCAGATATTTCATTCCCACATGGAACATCAGCGGCTTATGCAATTCTTGCGTATCCACTGAACTGGTTATTTGATCGCATTCCAGGATTCAATAAGTTAAAAGCTGATCCAGAATCAATCCAAAAGCGATTTGGAATCTTTGGTGAGACAACAATGCTGGGCTTGTTTATTGGTCTTGCACTTGGTGTAGCAGGCTTTGGACTTGATGATCCGCGTGCGGACATCATTGCAATCTTGGGCCTTGGAATCACTCTTGCCGCCGTCATGTTGTTGCTACCTCGTATGGTTGCAATTTTGATGGAAGGTCTTGTTCCTATTTCAGAGGCTGCTCGCTCATTTGTTAGCAAGCGCTTTCCAGGACGCAAGTTCTATATTGGTCTAGATTCAGCAGTAGTTATTGGACAACCAGCTGTAATTGCAACATCACTTATTCTGGTTCCGGTAACTCTTCTAACTGCAATCGCACTTGCACCACTTGGTAACAAGGTTTTCCCACTGGTTGACCTTGCAACAATTCCATTTATCGTATGTTTGATGGTTCCAATTTTTGGTGGAAACATCATTAGGTCTGTTGCTGGTGGAGCAATCCTTATTGGCGGCGGACTATTCATCGCAACAGCAATCGCACCAACATTGACAGAAGTTGCAGTTAGTTCTGGATTTAAGAACGATACTGGCGGAATGGTTTCATCACTTGTTGATGGTGCAAATCCAATGACTGGGTTGTTCTACTGGCTCAGTGATATTGGAGGATGGACAGGTATCGGAATTCTAGGCGCAGTAACTCTAGCAATTTCAGTGCTTGTAAAGATGAAGGTTAAGCACAATATATCTTCAAACGTAATGAACTAAAAGCAAAGCACACCTCCCGATTACAAAACAATAGGCCCTCAGTGATGAGGGCCTATTGTTTTATCTAAAATATTAAGAAGCGTAAGTTAGGCCGAGCGCATCTTGTTCTTTGCGAAGCTTGACGATCAATGAATCAGCCTTTAGTTCAACGTGATCATAAGTGAGTAGCTCACCAACACCGATTGCCCTAATGATCTTTGCACCTGCAACTAATCCAATTGGAACTAAGTTGTCACGCTTTGCATCAAGTGCGTTATCTGCATAACCGCGAACGGTATAGCCACCGATGCCATCGATGATGTCTCCTGCTGCTAAATCCTTCTTAGTCATGCACACAACTTCGGCGTTGAGGTATGGTGCATACAGTGATGATTCACGATCCAAAATTGCGCGATAGACAGTGATTGGCGCTTCAACAGATGCCAAGTGGAATGGGCGATATAGAGCAAAGTAAGGACCAGGGCCCATTGATAGGTAGCTCATTTCATGTGCGATGTATGGATCGTTGTGACGAACCACAACAAATACACCTGGTGCAACATCCCCGGTGCAGTAATCAACAACACCTGGACGATCTAATACTCCACCATCTGCTTGTAGTGCAAATGTGTCCTGCAATGTCTTTACAGAAGATGCTGGTCCATTCATTCCACGCTTTGAGAGCTGTAGCCCTGTTGTGTTAGCAAGTGCCACCATTTCAGTCATGGTCTTTGAACCATCTGTAAATGAGCAGAGCATCTTGGGATTCATCTTCTTTTTAATTGCAGTCTCACGCACCGTATCTGGATTGCTGAGTGGCTCAAATGGGTTGTTCTTACCCTTGCCAGCACACACAATCTCAAAGTTTAGATCGCGTGCGTAATCAACTAGAACCTTGGCTTCTACCGGCTCATCACCGTGACAAACGGCATAGACAACGCGGTTATCTTGAGCAATCTTGTGTAATAGCGGCCCAATAGTTACATCCATTTCAACGTTAAGAACAGCAACATCTTTTTTAGCAAGCAAAGAGGAGTGCGTGATTCGTGCGCCAATGTCTGGAATTCCGGTGCCTTCAACGACAACATCAACCGGCAGCTCTGAAACGATCTCTGAGTTAGCTGTTCCGGTGTGCTTGCCTTCAAGGATCGCCTTAGACAACACATCTTTGTCATCACTAAATACTATGTCGGTAATACCAAGATCTGCATAGACAATCTTGATGCGCTCTGGATCAATGTCGATGACGACAGAGAGTGCGATGCCATCCATGTGTCCTAATTGATTGCCAAAGCCTCGACCCATTTGGCCTGCGCCAACAAGTGCGATGCGTGTATCGCGACCAATTTTCTTAGCGTGCTCTCGTAAACGAGTTGAGTAAGACACCGTATGCTCTTTTCTAGGGATGAGAGATCACAATTAAGCGATCTCCAATTTGTACTGATGGAAGCACCGTTGCTTCTACATTTACATCACCAGGCATTTCAGGTTCTGTTAACCCGTTTGCCTTGAGATCTAAATGGCCAAGATTTAAAAGGTTGTCGCTGGCAACAGAGCCAACGGCCAAAACGTTGTACTCGTTATTGGCAAGTGTGATGGTGTCTCCCACTTGCGGCGCACGAGTTTGCACATCCGGTACATGAATTATTGAAAATTCATGCAGCTCGGTAGGTGCATTTTCGCCAAAAAATACAAGAACGCCTTGTTCGGCGAAGTCGGGTACTAACTCACCAACTGCCGTAACTGTTGTTGAGTAAACTACTGCTGACATTAGCTTTCTTTAATGTCGTCAGCTTTTACGCCAGAAACAAATAATTCTTTAGTAATAAACATGGCAAGTGGGCCAGCTGGGCTGGTCGCGTGAATATCAACAGTTAATACCTTCTTCATTGGATACACACCAACGCGCGCTGTTCCGCCACAGTCAATAACTGCAACTGCAATCTTGTCGAATGGAACGCTGCTCTTGAAGCCATCAAAAGGAATACCACCTGTTAGCTCTGCAATACGTGCTGCTACCGGGTGAATTCCACCGCCAGTAACTGAATAAATGTATGGGCGATCATCTGTTGGTGTGATTGTTAAAGGTCCGCCCCAACCACCTTTACCTGCTGAAACTACTACTGACTTATATGCGCCCATTTGTTTCTCCTTTTTGTTTTTAATCTTTTGAGAGTATTAAACCCCAAGGTGCGGAGGCCCACACCTTGGGGTTTAAATGATTACTACTTGCTGCTGTAAAGGCCGAAGCTTGCGAAGTAAGCGATTACAACTGATAGAGGACCAGTGATCAAACGGCTAAATAGCACCGCTGGAACACCAACTTCTACAGTCTCAGGCTCAGCTTCACCGAGTGCCAGACCTACAGGGATAAAGTCGCAACCAACCTGTGGGTTGATAGCGAACAACGCTGGAAGTGAGTATTGAGGAGGGATATTTCCCTTACCAATCTCTACACCAAGAAGTGTTCCAACGATCTGTGCAATTACCGCTCCTGGTCCAAGCAATGGAGAGATAAGTGGAATCGCACAAACAACAGAGATCAAAAGCAACCCTGGAAGAGTTGAAGCTGAACCCTTAAGTCCCTTAGCGATCCAGTCACCAATACCGGTTGTAAGAATCAAACCGATGATGAATGAGATGAACGCCATAAATGGGATCACGTTACGAATTACTGTGTCAACAGAATCGCGACCTGCCTGATAGAGAGTTCCTACAACTCCACCAACAGAACGACCTACCTTAACGATGAGGTTATTGATTGCGCTCATGTTATGCACCCTTCTTCATCATTCGAGCGGTGATTGCCTCAGTGACAATTCCGCGAATGAAGATAACTACTAGACCGACAAGCATGTAACGAACAGCTAGGTCACCTAGACCGAAACCGAGTTGCTGAATACCTGTTGCGATACCTACGTAGACGAAGAGTTCGCCTGGGTTTGCGTGAGGGAAAATACCCAAAATTGGGTGAACAAATGAAACCGCTGAGTCATAGAACGCTGGCTTGAAGCGTTCTGGTAAAAAGCGTCCCATTGTGTATGCCATTGGGTTTGTTAATACGAATACTGCAACGAATGGAAGAACGATGTAACGAACTGGATACCACTGGAGTCCAGGACGTGCAGCTGCCTTTCCAAGGTTTTCAATCTTCTCTGGTCCGATCAAACGAACTAGAGCATTAACTGCGGTTAACAGAACGATAAGAGTTGGAAGAATTCCTCCCATTAGTGAAAGTAGAACTTCACCACCCTTATTAAAGACTGCAATAAAGTCTTCCGCTGCTGTTGCAAGAGCGCCAAGGACACCCTCTTGCTTTTCAACCGTTACATCTGCTGACATAAGCATCAGAGATTGTAGGTTCAATGCACACCTCCTAAGTGTTTTTGGGTTGGTTGTACAACCGTTAAATGACCACCCGTACGGATTGTTTGGTCATTACTCTCCACCAATTTTGACCCGCTCAAAGTGATCAAGAATGTATTGAGCACTGTTTAGGGCAGCCTCTTGTACCTTCTTCTTTTCACCTTCAGCTACTCGGTTTCCCGAAGCGATCTCATTGACAGAGAATCCTGTGTATGCGCTCAACTGTTTGGAGCGCGCAAAGATGGTGAAGCCCCGAAGGACTAACCCATCTTTGACGATGCCGTTGTCATCGGCTGTTAATGCGACAAATGCTCGGCCGCCTCTATATCGGCGACCACCCAAGCCAACCGCCATCGTTCCTTGTTTGCGAAGACCGCGGATGTCATCCTGAAAAATTTTTGATTGTTTGTAGGCAAACCACAATTGGAAGAGCCACATGATGCCAATGAGAATAAATAGTTTGCCTAGATTGCTCATGCGCTCTTCACCGCCGTTGGTTGAAGTGTCTTCACTACGGAGTTAGCACACGCTAAATCCACTATTAGGGTATCTATTAACCCTGCTTTGGCGGCCCCAACCACGCCCAAAACCTTCTCGGCACCTGAGGCAACCCCAATTACACGCGGGATCTTTTTGATCTCTTCCAGGGTCAAACCAATGACTCGTGAGTCCAATTGTGCAGACAGTGGCGTGCCATCCTTCTTATAGAAGCGGGCTGCGATGTCACCGGCATAATCTTTGGTCAGCTCATCTCGCTCTGCTTTTGAAACCTTAAATTCGGAGAAAACCATCTCTGATGAGGAGGAGCCAGCAGAACCAATTCCAACCAGTGCCACGTGAGCGCCGCGGGCAAGCTGAAGAGTCTTTGCGATGCTCTCTTCCTCAAATAGTGAGTCTCTAACCTTTTGGTTGCTCACAACCACAGGGGATAGGAATGGAACAAACTGAGCATTTAAGTTTTTGGACAGGTTGCGACCAACCTCTTCAGCACTCACCGATGTGGCAACAGATGACAAAGAGCCCATCACTTGTGTGACCTTAAGTCCTGACAATGTTTCGCTGTGGGTGTTTACGACAGTTGCTTCTAGGCCACGGCCCCATGAGATCGCAATTGTTTGGTTATCACGTAGGTTCTTGAGCAGTGCGCTCGCAGCTGCGCGGCCAACGGTATTTAAGGTTAAGTCATTTGATTCACTGGTAATAACTTGCACATCTTTGATCTTGAGTAGCTCAGATAATTGTGAAGAGAGAGCCTCATGCGTGTGTGTTGGCGAAACAATTTTGATTTCAACATAACCTAAGCGCTTTGCATCAGAGAGCATGCGCGAAACATTTGATCTAGAGGTATTTAGTTTGGATGCAACTTGATCTTGCGAATAGTGGCCCTCGTAATACAGGCGTGCTGCGCGAAGAATTAACTCTGCCTCGCGCTGTTTCACTATAGTCACATCCGTTCAGTAGTTGAACAATTGACTTAGTGTGCTCTGCACCATAGGTAGAAATCAAGGACATTCGTGAAAATCTTTATAACGATTAAAGGCCTAGTTGAGCCAATTCCACTAGTTGAGATCTGGCCGAATTCTTAGCGTTCAGCGCTGTGTTTGCGGCAATTGCGACATTTCCGGCCGCCGTCAACTGAGTTAGAGAATGCGCGGTTACCGCTTGCGCAACATCTGTCAGCGTGGCGACACTGCACGAAAGTGAGGATACGCCTAAACCAACAAGCACTGATCCCAACGCTGCATCAGATGCTGCTTCACCGCACACACCTACTGGACAGTTATTTTTAATCCCAGCTTGTGCAACTAGGTGGACAGCACGCAGCAAAGCTGGCTGCCAAGGATCGTTAAAGCTGGCCAACGGTGCTGATTCGCGATCTGCAGCATGGAGATACTGTCCTAAATCATTTGTGCCAATAGAAACAAAGTCACAGACCTTTGTAATTTCATCTGCGTGGAAAATTGCTGCAGGAACTTCAATCATTACACCTGCTTTGTTTAATCCGTACTCACGTGCCATTGAAACAAATGCCGCAGCTTCACCTGGCAAGGTCACCATCGGTGCCATGACCCAGACTTCTGCTGTGGTTGCTTTTGCGGCGTTTGCAATTGCTTGCAATTGCGTGCGCAATAAATCTTCATGCCCATCGATGGTGCGATATCCGCGCACACCTAACGCTGGATTTGGTTCTTGCGCAAAGTTGATAAATGCCATTGGCTTATCTGCGCCAGCATCTAGGGTGCGGATGACAACTTTTTGGCCATTAAAGGGTGTGAATAGTTGGGTATAGATTGCAGTTTGTTCCTGCAAAGTTGGCGCATCGTTTCGATCTAAATACAACAACTCAGTTCTAAGCAATCCGACGCCATCTGCCCCTGCTGCAACAGCAGCAACTGTGTCTTCAAGGCGTCCGATGTTTGCAAAGATCGGAACAACCGTTCCATCTGTTGTTACATAACCATCTGCAGATCGGGTAATGACCCTTGATTTACGTGCCTTAATACGCTCAATCTTGGTTGCAATCTCACTTTTTAACGCATCATTCGGATTAAAGGTGATCTGCCCAGTTGTGGCATCTACGGCAACTGATGCACCAGCTTGTGCGGATGCTGCTTCCACAACACCAGGGCAAGCAACTATTGCTGCAATTCCATTTGATCTGGCAATAATTGCGGTGTGGCTAGTTGGCCCACCACCTGCTGTGACAATTGCCAAGATTTTATCTGTCTCTAAATCAGCAGTATCTGCAGGGGATAGATCTTGCGCGATCAAAACCGTCGGCACAGCAAAATGTGGAATTTCAGGATAAGCAATACCTGCGATTTCACACAAAACCCGATCTCGGATATTTGCAACATCACTCACGCGCTCTGCCAAGTAACCACCTGATGCGGTTAGTAGCTCTTGAAAAACCTCTGTTGCTTTAACCATGGCATAACTTGCAGTATGACCACTTGCAATAAATCCTGCTGCTTCTTCGGCAATTGCCGGATCAGTTGCAATTTCTGCTGTTGCTAACAAAATTTCCTGTAGCTCTCCAGTTGTTCTTGCTGCACGTGCTTCTAGATCTAGACCAACTGTCTTGATAGCAAGGTTGAGTGCATGACCCTCTGCTTCAAAACTTTGGTGTGATGGTTGCCCTGTTGGTACAGGAATATTTGTATTGAGTAAAAAGAAAGGACCGACGGCGGCTCCAGAACTTGCTGGTATGCCCGTAAGAGTTGTCACGCGAGTCCTTTACTTAGTGCTTCTATAAAGAAGCGACGAGAGCGTCTAGTAATAGTGCACCATCATAAAAGTCACAGAAGTTTAGATCAATAGTCAACGAAACAATCTTTGTTGTTGCGCTTTCATATCCGATGGTCACTGATGTAACTTGGTTAGGAAAGAGTAACGGAGTTGCAGAGCTCATTGAATAGGTAGTCAGATCAAAGACTGTGGTTGTGGCCCCTGAAAGCATTGCTACAGGTACTTTTCCGTTCTTGGCAGCATCTGTTGTGGATGAAACTAAGGCGGTTAAATCAGCAATTTTTACTTGGTCTGGATCTTTAAAGACAGGCAATGCGCTGCCGTATTTGGATTCGATTATTAGCGCAACGCCAACATGTTGCTGTGTCGCAAGATCTGGGCGATTGCGCAAAACCTTGGCCCAGGCAGCGATAAATGTGGCGTGATCAAAGTTTGCATTAACACTGCGAGTAAATGAGGCTTGGGCAATACTGCGGGTCATCTCGATGCCCTTAGCAATCAAAGCCTTGTTAGCGGCTTGGCGCTTTGCAACTGCAGGATCTAACTGCGCGCCATTGACATCTTCCATCGTGATGGTGCGATCAGGTCCTGTCGCACGAACTGTGCGCAAATCAATTCCGCGGTTTGCCGCCTCTACTCGCGCCTTGGGAACCGCCTTAACTGTTTCATTAAGAATGACGGGAGCAGCAACAACCGGTGCTGCTGCAACGACAGGTGCAGGTGCAGCCACAACTTCAACAGCTGCTACCGGCTCACCATCTGTTCCAAAATCAAATGCCATGACTTCAGTTTCGGTAAGCATGATCAAAACTGGCTTACCGATTTCAACTACATCGCCTGGGTTTGCGACAAGTGCTTCAATAACACCATCTGCAGGTGCTTCGACCTCCATGTCGATCTTGTCGGTCATTACCTCAAATAAAACATCACCGCTTTTAACATGATCGCCAACTGCAACATGGAAATTGATTAACTCTCCAGTTTCCATAGTCATGCTCATCTTTGGCATGACAACTGGATATTTGAAACTCATCGCCAGTTCTTAACAATCTCTCGTGCAGCAGCTTCAATGTCTTCAATCTGAGGAACCGCGGCCTTTTCTAACTGCGGAGCATATGGAATTGGGATATTCATACCCGCAAGACGCTTGATTGGCGCTATTAATGAGCCAAATGATGAGGAACCAGCCAATTGCGCAATAACTTCGTTGATAAAGCCGGCCTGTGCTGGGCCTTCTTGAACAACCATTAAACGACCAGTTTTTTCAACTGACTCAAATACAGGTCCCATATCAAGTGGAGAAATAGTGCGTGGATCAATCAAGGTAATTGAAATTCCTTCAGCAGCTAGCTTTTCTGCTACTTCCCATGATTTATTAACCATGATGCCAGTTGCAACAATTGTTAGATCTTTTCCTTCACGAACAACCTTTGATACTCCCAGTGGAATACGAGTTGCACCTTCAGGGACTGGGTCTCTGCCCGGGATCTTGTAGAGAAGTTTGTGCTCTAAGAAAATAACTGGGTTGGGATCATCAATTGCAGAAAGAAGTAGCCCCTTGGCATCTGCTGGATTTGATGGAACAACAACTTTTAATCCAGGAACTGATGCAAACCATGGTTCTAGGTTTTGTGAGTGTTGGGCTGCAGCACCGGTGCCAGAGCCTTGAGGTGTTCGCAAAACCATTGGAACGTGTAGCGCGCCACCTAACATGAAGTGAATCTTTGCTGCTTGATTAGCAATCTGATCCATTGCTTGTGCGGTGAAATCTGAAAACTGAATTTCAACGATTGGTCGCATTCCAGAAAGTGCCGCACCAACTGCTGCGCCAACAATTCCAAGTTCTGCAATTGGTGTATCTAAAACGCGCTCTGCGCCATAGCGGTGATACATATCCCCTGACACACCAAATGCGCCGCCATAAATACCAACATCTTCACCGAGTAAGAAAACTTCTGGGCGTTCATCAAAGGCGATAGACATTGCTTCGCGAACAGCCTCTGCCATAGTTAACATGCGATCGCTCATGCTGAGACCGCCTTAAAAACAGCGTCTAATAGCCCTGATGGCTCAGCAGATTCAGCCTTTACCGCCTCATTAACCGCGGTCTTAATCGCTTCTATTGCTTCATTTTGAATGACATCACACTGCTCTTGAGTCAAAATTCCTTCTTCAACTACACGTGCAATAAACTTTGGAATTGGATCTTTTGTGCGCCACTCTTCAATTTCTTCTTTCGTGCGATACAAATTCTTATCAGATCGTGAGTGACCCTTCCAGCGGTAGGTCTCAGCGATAATCAACGTTGGTCCATCGCCGACTTTTGCGCGATCAACAGCGGCTTGTGCTACTTCATAGACTGCAACAACATCATTACCGTCAACATTTACGGCGGGGATTCCATATCCCTTGCCGCGATCTGCCAAGTTATCAATTGCAAATGCTTTCTCAGTAGAAGAAGACATTCCATATTTATTGTTTTCGCAGAACAAAATCATAGGCAGTTGCCAGATTGCTGCCAGGTTTGCAGCTTCATGGAATGCGCCTTCATTCATTGCGCCATCGCCAAAGAATGAAACTGCAACAGTTCCGCGCTTCATCATCTTTGAGGCAAGTGCTGCGCCTGCGGCAATTGGTATTCCGCCACCTACAACACCATTTGCACCAAGGTTTCCGGTTTCAACATCTGCAATGTGCATAGAGCCACCGCGACCACCGCAGTAACCAATTTTCTTTCCTAATAACTCTGCGATCATGCGTGTCAGGTCCGCGCCCTTTGCGATGCAATGGCCATGTCCGCGGTGAGTGGAAGTGATTTGATCCTGCAATGTCATTGCCATGCACATTCCTGTTGGAGATGCTTCTTGTCCAATAGATAAGTGCATCGTTCCGTGCATCATTCCGCGGCCGAAAAGATCTTCAACGGCTTCTTCAAACTTACGGATGCGCCACATATAGAGCAGCGCGTGACGCGCATGCTCAGGAGAAGATAACGGGTGGCCCATCAGTAAAGGATTGACGCTCATAATCCAACTTTCACATTTGTGCAGAGGCTTGAATAGATGTTCCTATTAAACACCACTCTCAGTACGGTTACGCTAGGGGGCATGAAGGAATTCCGCTCAGTAGTCGCCTCAGCCGTGGGCCTGCACGCTCGCCCAGCAGCACTTTTTGCATCAACAGCCAAGGGATCGGGAAGTGTTGTTCGCTTAGCAAAGATCGTTGATGGCCAGGCAACTGCAGCTGTCGATGGTGCAAGTGTTCTTCGCGTAATGACCCTTGGCGTGAAGTGTGGCGATGAGGTCGTTGTAACAGTTGAAGGCGATACTGAAGCTGAAACAATCGCACAGTTACAAGCGATCGTAGAAAGCAATGATCATTGATTTCTAAATTACGCACCGGCGTTGGAGTCGATGCCCACCAATTTGGCGAAAGCGGACCATGCGCGCTCGCAGGTTTGTTGTGGGATGAGGCCCCACGTTTAGTCGGTCATTCAGATGGAGATGCTGCAGTGCACGCATTGTGTGATGCGGTCTTGTCTGCCTGCCAACTTGGAGATATCGGAACTTTCTTTGGTGTTGATAAGCCCGAAATGGCTGGTGCAACAGGAGTTGCAATGATTGCAAAGTTGCGCGAGTTTGTGGCCTCTAAAGGCTTTGTTATTAACAATGTTGCTTTGCAGATTGTTGGTAATAAGCCAAAGATCACTGCGCGCCGAGATGAAGCACAAAAAGTTTTAAGTGAAGCTTTAGGAGCCCCAGTTTCTGTTGCTGCAACAACCTCAGATCAAATGGGCTTTACCGGTCGCGGTGAAGGAATCTATGTCATTGCAAATGCTCTGGTGCACACACCATGAGTTTGAATCTTTACGACACGGCAACCCGTGAGGTAAATGAATTTAAACCGTTAGTTGTAGGTCAAGTTTCAATGTATATCTGCGGTGCCACCGTGCAATCAGCACCACACATCGGACATGTTCGAAGCGGTGTTAACTTCGATATTTTGCGACGCTGGCTAATGAAGAGCGGATATAACGTTACTTTCATTCGTAATGTCACCGATATTGATGACAAGATTTTACAGAAGGCCGCCGTTGAAAAGATGGCCTGGTGGGCTCTGGCAATGAAATACGAGCGTATTTTCAGTGATGCATATGCATCCTTGAATGTAATGCCACCAACCTATGAACCACGTGCAACCGGCCACATCACGCAGATGATTGAATTAATGGATCAGCTGGTTGAAAGTGGGGCAGCATATGCACCTGGCAACGGTGATGTGTATTTAGAGGTTCGTAAATTAAAACGATACTTAACTTTGTCTCGTCAAAATCTTGATGACTTGCAACCTGCTCAAGACGCAGATGAAAGATATAAAAAAGATGTTCGTGATTTCGCGTTATGGAAAGCTGCAAAACCAGGAGAGCCATCATGGCCAACACCATGGGGACCAGGTCGTCCCGGATGGCACCTTGAATGCTCTGCAATGGCACATGCCTACCTCGGAGAAACTTTTGATATTCATGGCGGGGGATTAGATCTTGTATTCCCTCACCATGAAAATGAAATCGCACAATCAGAGGCAGCAGGTTATGGATTTGCCAAGCGTTGGTTGCACAATGCTTGGGTTACACAATCTGGCGAAAAGATGTCAAAGTCATTAGGTAACGCATTACAAGTTCATGAAATTCTAAAAAGTGTTCGCGGCATCGAATTACGTTGGTACTTAGGTGGCGCGCATTACCGTTCGATGCTGGAGTATTCTCCAGAGGCGTTGCAAGAAGCAGCAACCAACTTTAAGCGGATTGAAAATTTCTTACATCGTGCAACTGAACTTGTTGGAGCTAAACCAACACCACGCATCAACGCAGAATTTACAGCGGCAATGAATGATGATTTAGCTGTGCCGGCAGCCCTTGCAACAATTAGCGAAAATTTGCGACTAGGAAATCAGGCGATTACAGATAGTGACAAGGCTACTGTTTCCAAAAATGCTGATGAAATCCGCGGAGCACTTGAAATCTTGGGATGTGATCCATTTGATGTGGCATTTGCTTCTTCTGGTGGTTCAGATCTGACTGGAGCACTAGATGGAGTAATCAAATTAGCTCTTGCAGAGCGGGCATCTGCGCGTGAGCGTAAGGATTTCGCTGCTTCAGATGCCATCCGTGATGGGCTCGCTGCTTTAGGAATTACAATTGAGGACACTGCTCAAGGGCCTCGCTGGTCTATTTCTTAACAAATACTGCACGACGAAACGAGAAAAACAATGGCTGGCAATTCATCCCGTAAAGGCGCTATTCGCCAATCAAAAAAGGGACCATCTGCCGGTACTGGTGGAAATAACAAGCGACGTCTTGAAGGTAAAGGCCCAACTCCAAAGGCTGAAGATCGTCCATATCACGCAGCTGCAAAGCGTAAGAAGGCTGCGGAAAAGAAGGAGGTTCGT
>JBIILL010000017.1:0-16183 GCA_044232665.1 Candidatus Planktophila sp.
CACTGGTTACAAAGTGAGCAGATGCGCCAATGATCTTCACGCCACGTTCATGAGCCTGGTGATATGGCTTGGCACCTTTAAATCCAGGTAGGAATGAATGGTGAATGTTAATAATTTTGCCTGGCATCTTGTTGCAGAATTCCTTCGACATGATTTGCATATATCGAGCAAGGACTACGAAATCAATTTTCAGGTCACTAATCTGCTTCAGGATCTCAGCCTCTTGAGAGACTTTGGTCTCTGCTGTAACAGGCAAATGTAGAAACTTAATTCCGTGAGATTCAACTAATGTTCGTAAATCTTCTTGGTTAGAGATCACAAGAGGGATCTCAATATTAAGTTCACCGAGATCTTCTAAATACAAAAGATCGCGCAGGCAATGGCTCTCTTTGGTTACCATGACAAGGGCGCGAGGTTTTTGAGCGGTAGGCCGAATATGTAATGAAGGGTTGAATTTAGACAAACCCTCATTCAAACTCTTAGTTGCACCATCTAAACCCTGCGAAGTTTCAAAGCGAGTACGCATTACGAAGGCATTTGTACTGGGATCTGTGAACTGCTGGTTCTCAATAATGTTTCCACCACAGGCAAGCACAGCCGAGGTCATCGCGTGAACGATGCCAGGCTGATCCTCACATTGCAGGGAAGCGATTAGATCCATGTGCCAAGCCTAAAGGCAACTAGTGAGTAATGGTAAATCGCTGCATCCATTGAGGGGCCCACCAGTTGCGCTCACCCAATAAACGCATAAGTGCAGGCACTAATAGACCGCGAACAATGGTTGCATCCAGTAACACAGCTAGCGCAACACCAAATCCCATGGTTTTAATTGATGTAACTCCACTTGTAATAAACGATCCGAAAACAACAGCAAGTAGCAGTGCTGCCGCTGTGATGATGCGAGCTGATCTTTGTAGACCAACAGCGACAGATTCCACATTGGTTTTTCCAGCCAAGTGCTCTTCGCGAATACGGGAAAGTAGGAAAAGCTCGTAGTCCATTGATAATCCGAAGACCACGACTGCGATCAAAATAACAATGGATGTATCTAGCGTTCCAGTTACCGTGAATGAACCAATGAGCCATTGAAGATTGCCATCAATAAAGACCCACGTTAGCGTCCCCATTGTTGCGCCAAGGGAAAGGAAGTTAAGGAGGACTGCCTTGATAGGCAGAATGATTGAACCAGTGAAAATAAATATCAACACAAGAACAGAAAGCATGACCCAGCCCAATGCCCATGGCAAGGTGCGTGAAATACCATCTTGTGAATCTGTGTAATCGGCAGCAACACCACCGACCAATGTTCCTACTGGAGCTTCAACATCTCGAACATTATGAATTAATGCTTGTGAGTCAGGGGTTCTTGGCAACATTTCTTGATAGGCAACTACGCGGACATCTTTACCGATAGTCACGGGAGGTACAACTGCAACTATTCCTGAAACCTTAGCTACCTTGGCTGCATATGTATTAATCTCGTCAAGTTTGTCTGAACCGTTTCGAATGATTATTTCAATTGGATTTCCTGTTTGACCTAGAAATCTCTCCGCCTGAAGCGCAGTTGCAACTGCAGCTTTGTTATCTGCAGGCAACATTCGAGAGTCACCCTGTGAAAATTTAATATTTGTAATTGGCGCAGCCATGACTCCGAGAATCACTAAGGAGAGAACAACTGCGGCCACAGGACGCTTCATTACTAGACGAGCCGTTTGAGCCCAACGGCCATCTTCCTTTGGCGTAATTGCAGAACGGCGAACTACACCCTTATCAATTCTCGATCCCATCAAGGCAAGAATTGGTGGCAAACCAATAATTGCGCCAACAACAGCGAGTGCAACAACTGAGACACCTGCATAACCAAAAGACTTCAAGAAAGGTAGTGGGAAGAATGTCAGTGACAACAAAGTAACAAGGACAGTCATGCCAGAGTAAAAGACTGTTTTTCCGGCGCTACCCATTGTTGCAACAATTGAATCTTCAACCGTTTTACCACGGTGGAGTTCTTCGCGGAATCTATTGACCATTAACAGCGCGTAATCGATACCTAACCCAAGACCCATACCTGTCGTCAGATTGAGTGCGTAGATACTGACACTTGTAAAGAGTGTGAATAGATAAAGAATAAAGAATGCCCCCAAGATTGCTGCCACGCCAACGATAAGCGGCATCGCTGATGCGGCTAGGGCACCAAAAACAAGTGTTAATAAAATAAATGTGAGTGGGATTGAAATCAGTTCTGCAATCTTTAGATCTTCTGAGATCTTCTTTGTTATTGCATGCCCGACAACTGCAGCACCACCGGCATATAAAGTCAGGCCGTCGTATGAACCATCGTAATTTTTCTGGAGTAGTTGACCAAGATTTTGACCCTCGGCTGAGAAAGGATCGCCATCACCATAAACAAGAATGTATGCGGCTTTACCATCACTCGATTTTAAAGTTGGTTCCCCGCCGCTAGTCCAATATGAAAGTGTCTTTGACACTCCCTCTTCTTGACCAATTTTCTTCTCTAACGCCAAACCTTTTTGAACAATACTTGGATCAGTTACTTCAATTGAACCTGAATCGACCACAATGACAACTGCAGGATCAGACAACTTCAATTCATCGTTTAGGTACTCGTACACCTTGTAAGAATCACTCTTTGGATCTGAATAACCAGCTGAATCAAGTCGACTAAATGCCAATGAACCGAAGCCGCCTGCAACAAGAATTCCGACCACAAAGAGCACGACAGCGCCCTTACGGTGCTTGACTAAGAAGTGACCTAATTTCTCAAACATGTTCTTCTCTTTCCTATATCGATGTAGAATCAATTCCATGAGCGATCTCTTTCCTAACGTAACGTCAGATGAGATCGATCCTGAAGCAGCTGCCGAGCAAGCTCGACGCGAAGCAGAAATTATTTCAGACAAACCACCGCATCATGAGGATTAATCAGCCTTGGGTACCGGCGCTACTTTTGGAACTTCAGGAGTAGCACTCTTTTTAACTGAATCCGTTTTATAAAACCCTGAACCCTTGAACACAACACCAACAGCGGTATAGACCTTACGGATCTCACCTTGGCATTGGGGGCATTTGGTCAGAGAGTCATCTGAGAAGGATTGAATTGCCTCAAATTCATGGTCACATGCGGTGCATGCATATTGATATGTAGGCATCACAGTCTCCATTCGGTAAATAAGGCTAGGCAGTAAGTGTAAAGAAGTGAGACGATAGGCGCGAATTGAGGAGCTTCCCAAGCCCTTATGGAAGGAAAAAGTGAGCCGCATTCGTTTCGCAGCGATTCTGCTTCTTGTATTTCTAGGGACCACAAACGCCTCTGCAAATACATTAGTAAGCACTAATCCAATTAGTGGCTCAACTCTTTCAGTTTCCCCTACAAATGTGACAGTCACTGGCCAGGTCGCTTTGTTAGCTGATGCACCTGATGCGAACTCAATCACAGTGACAGATCCAAATGGAGTCCGTGTTGATGATGGCACCATCATGATTTTCGAAATGAGTGCAACCGTTGGTGTTAGACCACTTGTTGATTCTGGAACATACACAGTTACATATTCATTACTTTCTGAAGGCGACGTTCCACTTGAAGGTAGTTTTACATTTAAGTATCAATCACCAAGTGTGATCTCAACTGCTAACCCAAATCCTGAGCCAACACAATCACAGACTCCTGCTAGTAGCAGTTGGGGAACAAATGTCTTTGTGATTGTCTTGCTATTTGCAGCAGTTCTAGTGACAGTTGGGCTTTCTCTATACGCACGTAAATTATTTGCGGATCGATGAATTTTTTAAGCACAACATTTAAATACTTCAATTTGCTAGGTGGCTTTGCAACCATTGGAGCGCTATTGGCTATGGCGTTCTTACTTCTAGATGTTGAGGGCAAAGTTTCAACATCGGCTGAAAAGCTTCGCACTTTTCTAAAAGCATCTGTAGCTATTTGGTTTATGGGTGTTGTTGGTTCAATTCTTTTCACTCTTGCACAAATATTAGATACTCCGATATCTGGTGCGCTCGACATAACGAGCATCAGATCATTTATTACTCAAATAACATTGGGTCAATACTTAGCTTTCGAAGCATTAATTGCGCTAATTGTTTTTGTTTGTACCTTTCAAGCCAAGAAAATTTTGAGTCTTATAGCCTTATTAATACTCTCCATAGTTGGATTAATTGCCCCGGTCTTTCAAAGTCATGCCGCATCTGGCGGTTCACACTCCCTAGTCATTGGATCACTTGTAATACACGTAGTTGCTTTATCTCTGTGGGTTGGCGGAATCCTTGCGATAGCAATGCTTTCTGCATCTGATCGTGCAATTGCTGTTCCACGCTTTAGCCAGTTGGCGTTGTGGTCTGCAATAGCGGTTGTTATCAGCGGAGTAGTAAATGCTTGGACTCGCCTTAATTTTGAATCGGCTTGGAATTCAAGCTATGCCTACATAGTTATTGCAAAAACTGTTGCAACGATTGCTTTAGTAGGACTTGGCTATTTGCATCGAAAGAATCTAGAAGGTAAGGAATCAATTAATTGGGTTGGTTTTGCAAAATTACTTACGGTCGAAGCAATAATTATGCTTGTTACCGTTGCATTGGGAGCATGGCTATCAAATACAAGTTCTCCTGATCGCCCAGGTACCCAGGAATTTGATCCGGGCCTTTCAATAGTCGGTATTGAAACTCCACCAAATCCAACATGGTCACGTATTTTCTTAAGTTATGAACCAGATGCGCTGATGATTGGAATATTAGTCATGATGGTCGCTCTGTATGTAAAGGGCGTCATTGTTCTGACAAAACGGGGCGATAAGTGGCCAGTTGGTCGCACAATTTCATTTGCACTTGGCATCTCAGTTATTGATTTTGCAACAAGCGGTGGATTAGGCGTTTACGCACAGTTCTCTTTTTCATATCACATGCTTGCTCACATGCTTCTTGCAATGGTGGCACCTATTGGATTAGTTCTCGGTGCACCGATGACATTAGCGCTACGAACACTTCCCCAAGGGCGAACGCCAACTGAACGTGGCGTTCGTGGCTCATTATTGGCTGCGCTTCATTCAAAGGTTGGTGTGTTTTATACAAACCCCGTTGTTGCATTGCTAATCTTTGATGGATCGCTATTTGCTTTGTACTTCACTGATTTGTTTGCCAGCATGATGCAAAGTCATCTCGGTCACCTGGTTATGAACCTTCACTTCGTAGCCGCAGGATTCCTATTTTTCTTTGTCGTGATTGGAATTGATCCAAATCCACGCAAGATTCCATATTTGGTGCAGATAGTCGTGTTATTTGCTGCGATGAGTATTCATGCATTTTTCTCAATTGCATTAATGTCGTCTACAACTTTGATTGACAAAGGTTATTTTGCATCGCTGCAAACGCCGTGGCTGACAGATCTATTAGCAGACCAAAAACTTGGTGCTTCGATCGGCTGGGCTATGGGTGAAGTCCCAATTTTGATGGCTTTAGTCGCAACATTTATCAATTGGCGTCGCGAAGATGCCCGTGAAGCTAAGCGGATTGATCGTCATACCGTGCGCCAAGCGGCCATGGGGCAGCCGGACGACTTAGCAAACTATAATCAGTATCTACAAAAGCTGGCACAACGCGATAAGAATGAGTCCTAATGGAAAACGTATTTGATCTACCGTCTGAGTACAAAGAGCTGCGTGCCAGCGTTCGTGCGTTATCTGAAAAAGAGATTGCACCGTATGCGCAGGCAGTTGATGAGGATCACCGCTTCCCACAAGAGGCAAAAGTCGCTCTGATTAAAAGTGGTTTACATGCAGCTCATGTTCCAACAGAGTTTGGTGGCGATGGGGCTGATGCTCTTGCAACAGTTTTAATTATCGAAGAAGTTGCTCGTGCATGTGGTTCTTCATCTTTGATTCCAGCAGTTAACAAATTAGGTTCCATGCCATTGATTTTGGGTGGCAATGATGAGCAAAAGAAGCGTTGGTTACCTCGTTTAGTAAAAGGTGAAGGATTTTCATACTGCCTTTCTGAATCAGAGGCGGGATCTGATGCATCTGCAATGCGGACTAAGGTCGAGCGATCTGGTGATGGATGGGTACTAAACGGGAGCAAGAAGTGGATTACAAATGCTGGTGAATCCGAGCTTTATTCAGTAATCGCACAAGGTGATCCGTCAGGTGGAACAAAGGGAATCACAGCTTTCATAGTTGAAAAGTCAGATCCTGGTGTTTCATTTGGTGCACCAGAAAAGAAGATGGGAATGCGTGGTTCACCTACACGCGAAGTTTATTTTGACAATGTTCAACTTGGTGATGATCGACGTATTAGCGAAGTAGGACAAGGTTTTGCTTTGGCTATGAACACACTTGATCACACACGCATCACAATTGCCGCACAAGCAATAGGACTTGCACAAGGTGCTTTCGATGTTGCAACAAAGTATGCCCATGAGCGTCAACAATTTGGAAAGCCGATCTTTGACTTTCAAGCAATTCAATTTATGTTGGCTGATATGGCAATGAATATAGAAGCAGCACGTTTGCTTACATATTCAGCAGCGATTAAGAGTGAAAACAATGAAAAGGATCTTCGCTTCTTCTCAGCAGCAAGTAAGTGTTTTGCAAGTGATATGGCCATGAAGGTGACCCAAGATGCGATTCAAGTACTTGGTGGATATGGATATGTCACTGATTACCCAGTAGAGCGAATGATGCGCGATACGAAGCTAACTCAGATTTATGAGGGCACTAATCAGATTCAGCGCATCGTTATGGCGCGCAACTTACCTAACGGTTAAAGCGCACAACAATCGAAGGTGAAGCAGCAGCATCTAATGGGATGTCATGTGCTTCATGTGGTAACTCTTCACTGTTTAATTCACCGGCATATACCAATCCGATTTTCCACGCCTTGAACTTAGGTAAAGCGCGATCGTAATAACCGCCACCTTGTCCTAATCGATATCCGGATTGATCAATGCGAAGTGCCGGCACAACAACAGCAGAGATCTGTGAAAGATCTGTTAGTGCATCACCAAGAGGCTCCAAAATCTTCTTTCTCGTAATCAACTGATTGGGATCGCCATTCCACTTAACCCATTCCAGCTGATCGCCATTAATTCGGGGCAGCACTACGGTTTTTCCATCTCTTAGGAATGCTTCGTTGATTTCGAGGGTACTTGGCTCAAACTCATAGGAAACATAAGAGGCGATAGTTGAAGCTAAGACAATTTCTGGTGCTTTTAAGATGACATTAAAGTTGCAGGGGATAAATTTCTGAGAACGCTCGCGACGGGCTCGATCGCGTAGTGCGATTTTCTGATCTGTCATTTAAATCTCCCGTTAAATCCCAAAGATTAAACTGTTCAACAAGTAGGGTGTGATTATGTCAGAACACACACGGGTAGATGAGTTTCTAACCTCCTTACTCGCCATCTGCAAACCACTAGAGCCATTTGAGATGCCATTGCTAGATGCACATGGCGCAACTCTTGCTGAAGATATTTATGCTGGAGAGCGCTTGGTCCTTCGCGCCGGCACTCGTATTCGCTCGACCCAGATTGGGTTAGCTGCATCAATTGGTAGAGACCATCTGCCAACTCGTCCACACCCACGAGTTGTTGTTCTCTCTGCTGGTCCTGATTTAGTTGAACCAGGTCAGCCTTTAAAGAATGCTAGCGATGAGTACGAAACAAATTCTTGGCTATTAACAACTGCTGTGCGCGAAGTAGGCGCTGTTGCTTATCGAGTTCACTCAATTCCAGATGATGAAGCACAATTACAGAAGGTAATTGAAGATCAATTAGTACGCGCAGATCTAATCATTATCAGCGGAGAACGAAATGATGATTCATTTGACCTGATTTCACGCACACTTGCTGGACTCGGCGCTACTACGACGGTAGATGTTGCCATCGAAGCGAGTGGTCGACATAATTTTGGAACAATTGGACCTGATAACACACCTGTAGTGACCCTTCCTGGTGATCCAATTGCTGCATACATTTCTTTTGAACTATTTGTTCGACCAATGATTCGCACAATGCTTGGAGTAGCAACAATTCATCGCCCATCTGTTAAGGCAGCACTTGAAAAGCCAATCGCTTCTGCAGATGGAATGCGTTCTTATATTCGAGCAATCTTGGCCGATGACGGTAAATCTGTCACACCACTTGCCGATCAAGATGAGCAATCAACTTTGTCGGATGCCAATGCATTTATTGCAATTACCGAAACCGACACAGCGTTAAAAACTGGAGATCAGGTCAATGTTGTAGTTCTTGAGCGCCGATATATCTAGTCTCATGAGCACCAGCTGGCCTGTACTTTTAAAGAACGAGCAAATCTATTTACGGCCATTACGTTTTCGAGATCGAAAAATGTGGAATCAGGTACGAGCTGAAAATCGTGAGTGGCTCTCTCCTTGGGAAGCCACAATCCCTTCGATAAGCGAAGAAAGCTATAAAGAACTTCCTTCTTATTATGAAATGGTGAAGATTCTCAATCATGAAGCGCGCAACGGTCGCTCATTTTCCTTTTCGATCTGGCATGGCAAGAACCTGATTGGCCAAATATCCCTTGGCGGCGTTATTTATGGTGCGATGCGTGGGGGACACATTGGATATTGGATTGATCGCAATTTTGCTAATCGCGGCTATACAACTGCAGCCGTTGAATTGCTTACGCAGTATGCCTTTGAAGTTCTAAAACTGCATCGCGTTGAGATAAATCTAAGACCAGAAAATGCCTCAAGTCGTCGAGTAGCGGAAAAAGCCGGGTTTACTTTCGAAGGCGATCGTCCTCGATACCTGCATATCGATGGCCATTGGCGAGATCACATCTGTTTCGTTAAGGAAAATTCTGCGATTAAGTAGCACTTAAATCCCATAAAAGTATCGCCCCTTCCTTTAGATTTATCCATCATGACTTCGGGACTTATCTATATTGCGATCATCGGTATGTGGGTCGCTTATTTCGCACCCCGTTGGATCCATGACCGCAATGAATTTTCTGGAAAGTCAGTTGAACGTTTTAAAAGTGCATTGCGAGTTGTAGCAAATCAATCTCCACAAACTTCAACAAGCAGTGGAGCAATTCACATCGATCTCGATCACGAAGCAAAGGTTCGTCAAAGTCTTTTGCGGCGCAGGATCACTTTTGTATTAATCGCTTTTTCACTCATCACAACGGTTGTAGGTGGAATTATGAATACGATGCCATTTATTTATGCAGCAGTTCCATTATCTGGAATATTGATTTATGTTGCAAACGTTCGGCGACATGTTATTGCTGATCAAATGCACACGCGACGTGTCAAGCAGTTGCATCGTCGTAGCTCTGGCGTATCTGCAACAAACTTGGCTGAAGTAGTTCAACCAAAGCCAACGACAGAACACTGGATTCCTTTGTCTGAACGCGAATTAAAGGGTGTAGTAATTTTGCCTAAGGGTTCTGCTGCAGTTCGAAATGCGTGGGAACCAACAGAAGTTCCTGTTCCAACATATGTAAATGCACCTAAGGCGGTAACGGCAAAGCGCGTCATTGATCTAACTACTCCTGGTCAATGGAGTGAAGAACAAGAGCGTCTTGAGCGCGAAGCACTTGCTGCAGCCTCACCTTCTCGTGATCAAATTTTTGATCAGCAGTTAGCTGATGAAGCCGTTGAGCGTTTGAGTCAAGCGCGCGCAGCTAACGAGTAATTAGATCCACGATTCAAACCACATGCGAAGTTGCCAATCTTCGTAAGTAATAACCTGTCCTGTGAATAGTGGAATAAAGAAGATAAAGCACAGCACGATCAGGGCAAATATGCCACCCACTATTGATTGCGATACAGCTGGCTTTAAACCACTACCTAGCAATAGTTTTGCACAATACACAATTGCGATAATCAAAAACGGCTGAATAATGATTGCGTAGAAGGAAAAGACTGTGCGTTGTTGCATCGCAAACCACGGTAAATAACCAGCCACAACGCCAAGAACAACAAGATTTGCCGCAGAGTCAACGCGGTGATGGATCAAGGACCTAATCCAATATCCAATAACAACGGCTATTGAAATTGTTCCCACCCACCATAAAATTGGTGTGCCTAGAGCTAGTACTTCTTGTGCACAATCTTTTGCTCCGCACCCCTTGGGTGATTCATAGAAAAATGATGTTGGTCTACCCATGACGAGCCAACTCCAGGGATTTGCTTCATACGGATGCTTCTCAGTTAATCCGGTATGAAAGTTGAGCATCTCTGAGTGATAGTGAAGCCACGAGAAAAATGGATTACTTGACCATTGACGGCTCCAACCGCGATCTGAGATAAACCATCCGGTCCATGTCAGTGTGTATACAACAACCGGTAACAATCCGTATTGCAAGAACTTTGCTGCAATTTGTTGTGCAGACTTCCTAATATCGTGTGCAACTAATATTTTGTAGACCGCTATCAAACCAATGACTGCCACAAAATAGATTGCGCTCCATTTACACCCGATTGCTAACCCAAATGCGATGCCTGCCCAAATGTGTCTGTTGCGATGCCACAAGAGGACACCCAAAAGAGTGAAGAATGTTAGAAATAGATCTAAAAGTGCGGTGCGTGAATGCACTAGCAATAATCCATCTATAGCCATTAATGCTGCGCCAAGTGCTGTTAACAAAGGTGAATAGAAGAGGACATGAACTAAGCGAGCAAAGAGTAGAATTAAAAGAGTTGCAAAAACTGCTGAAGCAAAACGCCAGCCAAACTCACTGTCACCGAACAACTTGATTCCACTTGCTATTAGCCACTTACCAACTGGAGGATGAACAATAAATTCAGGGTTTGTGCCATCAACTTCAACACCATATTTCAATAGGTCGCGTGCGCCATCAACGTAATAAACCTCATCAAAAACAAAGCCCTTAGGTAATCCAAGATTGATGATTCGCAGCACGAAAGATGCAAGTGCAATCAGAATCGGAGCAATGGCGGCCATGGGACAAGAGTATGGGCGTTTGTGCACAATTACTGAGAGGATTAGCCCATGACGCTCATCTTGGCAGCTACCCCTTTGGGAAATCCTGGGGATGCAAGCCCTCGATTAAAAAGCGCAATAGAGAACGCTTCGATAATTGCTGCTGAAGACTCTCGTCGCTTTCATCGCTTGTGTGCAGATCTTCAAGTCACTTTTACTGCTCGAGTTTTATCTTTCTTTGAAGGCAATGAAGAAGATCGCACCCGCGAGTTAATTGCTGAACTAAAAAGCGGTGCAACAGTGTTGGTTGTCTCAGATGCCGGCATGCCAACAATTAGTGACCCAGGTTTTCGATTGATGCGAGATGCAATCGCAGAAGGAATTGAAGTTTCAGTTATCCCGGGACCAAGTGCGGTCACAATGTCGGTTGCACTATCTGGCCTTCCCACAGATCGCTTTTCCTTTGAGGGTTTTCCACCGCGAACAGCTGGAGCGCGATTGGCAACATTTGAAAAACTTAGGTTTGAAGAACGCACCATGGTTTTCTTTGAAGCACCTCACCGCTTAACCGAATCGTTAGTTGATGCTGTCAATGTTTTTGGCACAGAACGCCTTGGCGCAATTTGTCGTGAGATGACAAAGCGATATGAAGAAACTATCCGCGGCAATCTTGGCGAGTTATCTGCATGGGCAACTGCCAATGAAGTTCTTGGTGAAATCACGCTTGTGATTGCTGGCGCAGTTACTGATTCAGCATCTTTGACGGCTGCGGACATGGTTGGGCGAGTTCGCGAATTTGAGGCTGCCGGAATGGATCGAAAGTCTGCAATTGCAACCGTTGCCGATGAGTTTGGCATCGCAAAGCGCCTTGTTTATGCCGCAGTCGTTGATGCCAATAAGATGAGCCAGTGACTAAGTCTTTCTACCTAACGACGCCGATTTATTACGTCAACGATGCCCCTCATATCGGGCATGCCTACACAACCGTTGCCGGCGATGTTCTAACCCGTTGGCATCGTCAAAAGGGCGAATCAGTATGGTTTTTAACTGGAACAGATGAACATGGTCAGAAAGTTATGCGCACTGCAGAAAGCAACAATGTCGCCCCGCAAGCATGGGTCGACAAGCTTGTCCAAGAAGCGTGGAAGCCAAATTGGGAACACTTAAATATTGCTAACGATGATTTCATTCGGACGACAGAAAAGCGTCACACTGAGCGTGTACAAAAGTTTTTGCAATCACTTAAAGATTCAGGCCATATCTATGCTGGCAAGTATGAAGGCCCTTATTGCGTTGGATGCGAAGAGTTCAAACTTCCTGGTGATTTAATCGACATCGATGGCGCGAAGTGCTGCCCGATTCACAGCAAGCCAATTGAGTTAGTTAATGAGAACAACTGGTTCTTCAAACTGTCTGCTTTTGTTGAACCGTTACTTGCCCATTACAAGAACAATCCTGATGCATGCCAGCCTGAAAGTGCACGTAATGAAGTTGTTTCATTCCTTGAAGGCGGCGTTTCAGATCTTTCAATCTCTCGATCCACATTTGATTGGGGTATTCCAGTTCCGTGGGACACAGATCAAGTTGTCTATGTTTGGTTTGATGCCCTTCTTAATTATGCAACAGCTGTTGGATTAACCGATGCGCCTGATTCAGAGGGTGGCAAGAAGTTTGCACAAACCTGGCCAGCAGATGTTCATCTAGTTGGTAAAGACATTTTGCGTTTCCACGCAGTTATCTGGCCTGCGATGTTGATGGCTGCAGGTCTTGATGTGCCAAAGAAGGTTTTTGCTCACGGCTGGTTATTAGTTGGCGGCGAAAAGATGAGCAAGAGCAAGTTGACCGGTATTGCTCCTAAGGACATTACAGATCACTTCGGAATCGATGCATTCCGTTATTACTTCTTGCGAGCAATCCCATTTGGAACTGATGGTTCTTTTTCTTGGGAAGATATGAGCGCCCGCTACACATCTGAGCTAGCAAATGACTTCGGAAACCTGGCTTCTCGCAGCGCAGCAATGGTTGAAAAGTACTGCGCAGGGGTGCTTCCGGCTGTTAGTCATGACGCAGGCCTTGAAGCAGCATTGGTTGAAGCAGTTAAAAAAGCTGATGCTGCGATGTGCGCATTAGATTTCCAAGGCGGAATTTTGGCAATCATGGAATTTTGCAAGCAAGTGAATGGCTATGTAACTATCAAAGAGCCATGGATTCTTGCCAAAGATCCTGCCAATCAGGCTCAGCTAGAAGAAATTTTGTATAACACCGCTGAATCATTACGAGCACTTGCTGTTTTGCTGCATCCTGTTATGCCACAGACATGTGAAATCTTGTGGCAGAGCCTTGGCGCACAAGCAGCACTGGGAGATTTGTCTGCACAAAAGATTTCAGATGTAGCCACCTGGGGGCAGTTACCTGCAGGTGCAACTGTTACCAAGACTCCGGTTTTGTTCCCACGTCTAGAAACGCCAGCCTAAATACCAATGGCTGATCGCCACAATCGCGATATCGATAGACCTCGCGCGCCATTACCAGAACCCCTACCGGTTCCAACAGTTGATGCACATGCGCACATGGAGATTGTGACCGATGCTGCCTTTGATTCACAAGAAGTTGCCGATGTCATTGCAGAAGCAAAATCTGTCAATGTTGATCGCATCGTTCAAGTTGGGTACTCAGCAGAACAATCCAAATGGTGTGTTGCGGCAGCGGAGAAATGGAACACAACTGTTCTAGCAGCTGTTGCCCTACATCCCAATGAAGCACCAGTTGTTGCAGACCTCGAAGCAGACCTAAAGATTATTGAAGAACTCGCCCAGCATCCACGTGTTCGAGCTATTGGTGAGACCGGACTTGATTACTTCCGCACGCCACCTGAACTACGTAAGCGTCAGCAGGATTCCTTTAAGTGGCATATCGAATTAGCAAAGAAGACAAAAAAAGCGTTAGTAATCCATGATCGTGATTCACATGATGATGTTTTATCGGTGTTATTAGAAGTTGGAGCCCCAGAAAAGACTGTCTTTCATTGCTTTTCAGGCGATGTGGAAATGGCTAAAACCTGCATCGAACGTGGCTACATCCTCTCCTTTGCTGGCACATTGACCTTTAAGAATGCTCCAGATTTGAGAGATGCCGTAAAGCTTGTGCCGATTGATCAGTTATTGGTCGAAACAGATTCACCATTTTTATCACCTACACCCCATCGAGGAGCTAGCAATACTCCTGCGCAGATTGCAACAATTGTGCGAGCAATGGCAGCAGAGCGAAATCAAGATTTAGCAGAACTTGCGACCGCACTTAGCGACAACGCAGAACTTATCTTTGGGTCTTTCGCGCCATGACATTGCTAGGTGCGGCACAAATCCGCGAACTTGCTGCGCAGTTAGATTTAAAGCCATCTAAGTCACTCGGACAAAACTTTGTTATTGACTCAAATGTCTGCACAAAGATAGTTCGCACAGCAGGTGTCACAAAAGATGACATCGCCCTAGAAATCGGACCTGGTCTTGGATCGCTAACTCTTGCGATGCTAGAGATAGCAAAATCTGTCATTACAGTTGAGATTGATCCACGCCTTGCACAACAACTACCGATAACAGTGGCGCAGCACTTTGAGCACCCAGAGAACCTGACGGTCATCAATAAAGATGCTCTAGCCGTTAATGAATTGCTTGTTGAGCCAACTGTTCTAGTTGCAAACCTGCCATATAACGTTTCTGTGCCGGTACTGCTTCACCTACTTGAAAAGTTTCCATCAATTCGAACTGGTGTTGTGATGGTACAAGCAGAGGTTGCAGATCGTTTGGCAGCAAAGCCTGGTGGCAAGGAGTACGGAATCCCAAGTGTTAAAGCAGCATGGTGGGCTGATGTGAAAAACGTCGGAACAGTTTCTAGATCAATCTTTTGGCCAGCACCAAATGTTGATTCTAAGTTGGTGGGATTTACACGGCGCGAAACAGCGGGCAGTGAAGAGTCTCGCGCGAAAGTCTTTACGATTATTGATGCCGCCTTTGCTCAGCGTCGAAAGATGCTGCGATCAGCCCTTTCTAGCCTGTATGGATCATCGTCGGCTGCTGAAGCAATTTTGATTAAGGCCGGCATTGATCCGACACTTCGAGGCGAAGCATTACAGGTTGAATCTTTTTGCAAGATTGCAGCCGTTGCGCCTGACATTTTCTAATTGCGGTTATAGGGTCACTATATGTCAGTAAAAAGTGTGACCGTGCGCGTGCCTGCAAAGGTCAACCTTCAGTTATCTGTTGGGCCCAAAGAGGCCGACGGCTATCACAATCTAGTTTCTGTTTTTCAAGCGATTTCAATCTTTGATGATGTAACAATCAAGCTAACCGAACCTGGTGCTGGTTTAACAATTGCAGTAACTGGCGAGCAAACTCATGGGGTTCCAGCTGATGCAAATAACTTGGCAGCAAAGGCAGTTGCCCTGATTTCAAAGGAGTATGACTTAACAGTTGATGCTCATATTGAGATTAAGAAATCTATTCCAGTTGCAGGCGGCATGGCAGGCGGCAGCGCAGATGCTGCAGCAACAATTGTTGGCATTGACTACCTCTATTCACTTGGGATGTCTCGCGAAGAGATGGTTGAGATTGCAACACAACTAGGTAGCGATGTTCCATTCATGCTAAGTGGAGGAACTGCAATTGGCACAGGTCGTGGCGATCAATTGACCGCTGCGTTATCGCGCGGCACGTATCACTGGGTACTTGCACTCTCCACACATGGATTATCAACACCAGCTGTCTATGCCGAATGCGATCGCTTGCGCGCTGAACTTGAAATCATTGAACCTCAAACTCATGAAGGATTAATGCAAGCGTTATTAGCTGCAGATGCTCCAGCTGTCGGCAAGTCACTTGTTAATGATCTGCAAGCCGCTGCATGTTCATTGCGTCCAGCTTTGCGTTTAGTTTTAGATGTAGGTCAGGAATACGGCGCACTTGGAGCAATAGTTTCTGGATCAGGCCCAACCGTTGCCTTCTTAGTTGCTGATGTTGATGCCGGCCTTGATTTAACGGTGGCGTTAACGGCCAGCGGGGTAGTGGGCAGCGTTGTGCGGGCCTTTGGTCCTGTGGCTGGGGCGAAAGTAATCTCCTAATTGGGCGCAGTTGGTCACAAGCACCACCATTTATGAGGGAGAATATGCGTTCCGCCATTGTGTAGTGGCTAGCACATGGGCCTTTGAAGCCCAGGGTCCAGGATCGATACCTGGTGGCGGAGCCACCGATA